>NZ_JBHVQU010000181.1:0-7245 GCF_042886655.1 Peribacillus sp. NPDC058002
TAATAATATTTATAGAAATAATGTATCAAGATATTGTTTATTAAAAATTACATACGAACCTATAATTGAGGATGCAACGAACCTAAATGCAAACATAAAACAAAGTATGGATATATATTTTCCTGATTCTATATATCCTTCCCCAAATACGATTTCAGTGAGATTTGGTCCAATTATGGCTAAAATTGAGAATCCTAGGATTGATAAAGCTCCCATTACTTTAATAACGGAAAGAAATGTGTACCAGACAGAATTACCTTTTCTATAGTCCTCTCCTAGCTTCTGTAAATACACCTTACTTACATTATTAGTAATAAGTACTAGAGGGATTCCTAATACATTAATAGTAATAGCATAGTAACCAGCCTCAGTTGCAGAAAATAATGATATTACTGACAAAGTGATCAAAGAATAAGAGAAAGAATTGATGAACTGTGCAGGAACTAGATATTTTATATGATTTTTGTTATCTTTAAAAATAGAGATAATTTTTTCTATTGTTATTTTGTCCCTTTTTTTAAATCTATCAAAATAGCCCTTGGCTTGAATCTTTAACCCAAATACAGGTGAAATACCATAACCTAAAGCTTGACCAACCGCTCCACCACCAAAAATACCGGAAAGTACTTGTATTATTCCCTTTGCTAATTCTCTCAATACAGAAATTCTCGCTATTAATGAATACTTTTTTTCTCTATTATTATGACTAGTAAAAATAAATCTCAATCCATTAGTTAGAACTATTAACGGAATTAACATTGAGTACATTCCTATTTCTTCAAATGAATTATTTCCTATAAACAACATTACTACAATAAATAAAGTGTATATTAATGATGTTAAAAAAACAGTAATAATGCCTGCATCGGTCAATAGTTCAGCAGTTTCATGATTGTCTTCTATTACGATTAGCATTTCTAGTTTCAGTGCTGCCACCGGAATTATCAATGTAGCCATTGAAATAATGAAAGTATAAATACCTAGCTCTTCTGGTGTTATTAGTCTTGTTAATATAGGTTGAATTAGAATATTTATTGCTTGTGCAATGATTGTTCCCAACCCTAACGAGAAGATTCCTGACCATTGACTTTTTTTAAAATAAGTTTTTAGATTCATAAAGAACCTCATTTATAAATTTTTTATTAACCTTGTGAAAAGCCTTATTTGAACAATTTATAATTTCCCTCTATATCTTCTACATTATTAGAAGTTTGTTTACCATATTCAAAAGCATTTTTTGATATCTCTTGATATTCCTTATTATCTAAATTAACACATTTTTGTAAAACTTCAGAAAACACATTTTCATCTGTAAGTTTAATATCCCATCCAACTTGTTTTTTTTCCAATTCTCTCCAAGGCGTCTGATCACTTATAATAACAGGACAACCTCCAATTAGGGCTTCAGAAATAACATGTCCGAAATTCTCGCCTAATGTTGGAAAAAGAAATATATGATGCTCTTTAAATATTTCCATAATGTTATCATGATCTATTGCACCTTTATATGAAACCTGTATGCTTTTAGGTAAGCTTTCTATTGCTTTTTCGCATTCTGACCAATAAACCTTATCTTCCAAGGGGCCATATATATTAAATTCAATTTTGCCTTGAATAGCTTTTAAGAATTCAATTGCCTTTTTAAGATTTTTTTTAGGATGAATTCTGGAGATAAAAACAATTTTTAATTCACTTTTATTTTTCTCAATATTTTTGTTATACTTGAGTTCCTTGTAGTTAGCAGTTAGGTTATTTCCAATCTTTATATTTGCTTTATGTCCAAATATCGATTCAATATCTTTTTTTTCTGTCTCTGCTGTTGCATGCCAAGTGATATCCTTATATAAGCCCAGAGCTTTTGCCATTTTTATATATAGCTTCTTCTTTCCACTTTTTAAACCCAGTGCTCCTGGTGAAAACTGGCCCCTAGGAGCTAAAACAATCTGCTTTCTAGGTATTCTTTTACATTTGCTTAATAATACAGGGACTGTGCTAAATTTATATGAGAAAAAACTATTTAAATAAATCACATCGTAATCCACGCTATTTATAACATTAGCAGTTTTTCTCCATGTTAATCTTGAAAGGTCCGTATAAAAAACCTTGGCATCCCCAACCTGTATCCATTCATCTATTATTAGATTGTCAAAAGGCTTATCATCACCTAAATCTCTATCAGCAGCAACTATATAAAAGTCCACTCTTTCTGAGAGGTTATTTACTAAATTCTTGATAGATTGTATCGGGCCTCCACCTTTTATACTGGGTATATAATATCCCGCACATATCAAAACTTTCTGTTTCATACTATTTCCCCCAAACAACCCTATTCACATAATCCGTATAGGACAGTATAATCCTTAAAACCTTATCAGATACATTCGGCATACTATAATCACCAACAGATCTTAGTGTATCTTTTTCTTGTGTCTTCAATATCTCTAGCCCCTGTAATATTCTTTCCTTTTTCAAACCAACCATCATTACAGATGCTTCTTCCATTGCTTCAGGTCTCTCATGAGCTTGTCTAATATTGAGTGCCTTGAATCCAAGAATAGAAGATTCTTCACTAATTGTTCCGCTATCACTTAAAACAGCTTTAGCCTTAGTTTGAAGCTTCACATAATCATTAAAACCTAAAGGTTTCATCGTTTTTACTAATGAATTAAACTCTATCCTTTTAGCATTAATCATATTTCTAGTTCTAGGATGTGTACTCACAATTACAGGCATTTTGTATTTCTCTGCAATTGAATTCAAACTATCTACTAAATTCATGAAATTAGTTTCTGAATTAATATTTTCTTCCCTATGAGCTGACACTACAAAATAATTTCCCTCATCAAGATTTAACCTCTCTAATACATCTGATTCATCAATGTCACCTTTTCTTGAATTGAGGACTTCAAACATTGGACTTCCAGTTTTTATTATTCTATCGGCAGGTAGTCCCTCTCTTAACAAATATTCTCTTGCAATGTCACTATAGGTTAAGTTAATATCAGCTGTATGATCGACAATTTTTCTATTAGTTTCTTCTGGTACTCTTTGATCAAAGCATCTGTTACCTGCTTCCATATGGAAAATAGGAATATGTCTTCTCTTAGCTGCAATAGCACATAAGCAGCTATTAGTATCACCTAATACCAAAAGAGCATCTGGTTTTACTTCTTCCATAATAGAATCAATTCTAATCAAAATATTCCCTATAGTTTCTACTGCTGTTCCGTTTGCTGCATCAAGGAAATAATTAGGTTTTCTAAGTTTAAAATCATTAAAAAACACTTCATTTAATTCATAATCATAATTTTGACCCGTATGAACAAGTATATGTTCTACAGCATCTGACTCTTCTAATTTATTAATAACAGCAGATAATCTTATAATCTCAGGCCTAGTGCCGACGACTGTCATTACTTTTAATTTCTTCATTAATTATACCTCCAAAAAGTAAGTATCCGGCTTTTCTGGATCGAAACATTCATTAACCCACATTACTGTTACAAGATCGCTTTCTCCTACATTTACAATAGAATGTGTATACCCAGTAGGTATATCTACAACCTGAAACTTTTCACCACTTACTCTATATTCAATAATTTCATCTAAATCTATTTTTCTAAATCTAATAAGTCCTTCTCCACTTACTACTAAAAACTTTTCATTTTTAGTATGATGCCAATGGTTACCTTTTGTAATGCCAGGCCTTGATACATTGACTGAAACTTGTCCTCTTTCAGGAGTTCTAATAAATTCTGTAAAAGAACCTCGGTTATCACAATTCATTTTTAAATCATAAGAAAAGTTGTCTTCTGGTAAAAAGCTTAAATATGTACTGTAAAGCTTCTTGGTTAAGGCGTCTTCCATATTAGGAATACTTAACGCTGCTCTACTTTTTTTAAAGCTTTTTATACGTTCAGCCAAATCCCCCAATTTAATACTATGTGTTGTTTTCACAATGCAATATTGATCCTTTTTAGTAGGATTTCCTTCTAAAGCATTTATAAACTCTTCTAGAATATCATCAATATAACAGAGCGTTAATTCTGCATCTTGATTGTTAATTTGAATATCTAAATTTCTAGAGATATTATAACAATATGTTGCTACAACAGTATTGTAGTTAGGTTTACTCCACTTTCCAAATAAATTAGGGAGTCTGTATACAAATGCCTCTGCTCCTGTTTGTTGACTATATTCAAACAGGATATTTTCCCCAGCTTTTTTGCTTTTACCATATGGATTATCTTTTTCAGCCTGTATAGACGAGGTAATAAGCACAGGTGATTTATTATTATGTTTTTTTAATAGCTCTAGTAATTCAAGCGTAAAATGGAAATTACCTTGCATAAATTCCTTTTCATCATCAGGACGATTTACTCCCGCCAAATGAAAAACAAAATCACATTCTTTTGTATATGTATCTAATAAGGATGGTTCCGTATCTCTAGTAACACTAAGAATATCTTCATATCCTTTATTTTGTAATTCTGCAATTAAATTTTTTCCAACAAATCCATTTGCTCCTGTAATGAGTATTTTCACTTTATAAACCAACCTTTCTAAGTACCTAAAAAGAAAATATAATAGATGACGCTAATGCCTAAACATGATAAGGCGAAATAATTGGTTCATGCATTGTTATTTTGAAGAAAGTACCTTCATATACTTGAGTTCATTTTGAACATATTCTAATTCTAGTAGTTTTTCTTTAATCTGTTCTATACTTAAGATTTGCGTATTATGAGAGTTATATTCTTCTGACGATGATAACTTTTTATCACCCTCTGCAAAATATTTATCATAATTTAAATCTCTATTATCTGCAGGAACCCGGAAGAAACCGCCTAAGTCCTCTGCAACTACATACTCTTCTCGTGTTAAAAGTGTTTCGTATAATTTTTCTCCGTGTCTTGTACCAATAACCTTAATCTCATTATCTGCCTTAAATAATTCTTTAATAGCTTGAGCTAAATCTCCAATGTAACTTGCAGGTGCTTTCTGTACCATTATGTCTCCAGCTGCTGCATTTTGGAAAGCAAATATAACTAGCTCTACTGCTTCTTCAAGACTCATGAGATACCTTGTCATATTAGGATCCGTAATGGTTAGTGGCTGACCACTTTTGATTTGTTCAATAAATAACGGGATGACAGAGCCACGAGAGGCCATTACATTGCCATACCTAGTTCCACAGATTAGCGTTCTTTCTGGATCGACAGTTTTTGCTTTAGCAACAAAAACCTTTTCCATCATGGCTTTTGATATCCCCATTGCGTTAATTGGGTAGGCTGCTTTATCAGTCGAAAGGCAAATTACCTTTTTGACTCCGTAATCTATTGCCGCTGTTAAAACATTTTCAGTCCCTAAAATGTTAGTTTTTACAGCTTCTAGTGGAAAAAATTCGCAAGAAGGTACTTGCTTTAGAGCAGCCGCATGGAAAACATAATCTACCCCATGCATTGCATTTTTTACACTCGCAAGATCTCTAACATCTCCTAGATAAAACTTAAGTTTATCATTATTAAATAATTTTCTCATATCGTCTTGCTTCTTTTCATCACGTGAAAAAATCCTTATTTCTTTTATATCAGTATCTAGAAATCTTTTCATTACGGCATTTCCAAAAGATCCTGTTCCTCCAGTAATAAATAGTGTTTTATCTTTAAACATATTTAATACATCTCCCTTATTATAGGTGCTTGATTATTATTTCAACCGTCTTTTTTATATCGTAGTTTTCTTCCAAGTAAGCCCTACCAAACTCCCCCATTTGATGTCTTAATCTTTTATCTGATGAAAGTTTTATTGCATTATCAATAAAAGTATTCAAATCTCCACTCTCTGACCAAAGACCGCTCCCTGATTCCTTTAGGACATCTTTTAAATCAGTATTTATATCTGTTGCTGCTAACACAGGTATGGAGTATTCCATATATGCAGTCAACCTAGAGGGAAAGTTAGGGATAGTAAATCTTTTGTCTAAAAATATTAATCCTACATCAGCTATTTCAAGTAAATGGTCGTATTCATTCTTAGGCATTTTATTAAATAATTTAACATTTGTAGTTTGAATAGAATCTAAGTGATGGCGAATTTTTTCATATTCAGTACCCGCCCCTACAATTAATAGGTACCCATTATCTACTTTATGAAAATTATCTGCTACCTCTAATAAAAACTCTATCCCTTGGGGTTTTCCTAAGTTCCCACCATAGACAAATAGAGTTGAATTTTGCGGTATGTTATATTTTTCAAAAAGTTCTTTATTTTTTTTCGCTCTACTAACTCTTTCAAGAGGTTCAATTGAATTAGGGAATACCTCTACTTTCTTCTTATCTATAAAAGGATTATGTTTTAGAACGTATTCAACATTTCCTTTAGACATACAGCCAATCATATCAGAATTTGCATACAATCTTTTTTCTTTTTTTCTAAAGTGTTTCCATATAAGACTCCCTTCTTTTATTACATTAATATCTACAGCATTTTGTGGAAAAATGTCTTTAAGCACAAGATATGTTTTACTTTGGTGTTTTTGTTTAAAATATTTCACAACTTTTTCAAAGGTTATAGGAGGGGTCGAATACATAACCATATCAAAGCGGACATCGGAAAAATATCTTTTAACCGCCTTTAGATATTGTTTCTCTATACTAAGTGTTGATAGACCTTTTTCAATAAAGTTAACTTTCGTTATATTTCCAGTTTTCACTTTCAGAATTTTAATGTTTTCAATTATAGATAGCTCTGTAGGTAAATTTGTTCTCTTTTCTCTTGGAGAAACTACATACATATTTATTCCTATTCTTGCAAGTTCTCTTACTAGATCAGTATAAATGCCTCTTTCATTTACATTCTCCATATTTGATAATGTCAAAAATAATACATTCAAAACTCTCACCTGCTTGGGCTTAAATTAAAATTGATTTTTCTTTAAAAAATTTAAGTGACTGTAAAACGCTTAAAACATCTTCTATTGCTAAATTACTACTACAAGGCACATTAATCAGATTTTCCTCATAAAATTCTGCTTTCTCAATCCTATACCTTTGGCTACCTAAATATGGTTTTTGCTTATGAATTAATCTCCATAATGGTCTTGTTTGAATATTGTTTTCATTAAGTGCTGTTAATAATTCGTCCCTATCCATCCCATATTTTTCTTTATTGACTATAACTGAATAAAACCAATGATTTGATCTGGCCTCTTCTGTAAATGGTAATAATGAAAGACCATCAATA
>NZ_JBHVQU010000182.1:0-7232 GCF_042886655.1 Peribacillus sp. NPDC058002
GCTCCCGCAGGAGTCTCGCACTTGCGTTCCAATCAACCTTAAATCGTTTCGTTTTTAAAAACAACAATCTTTCCGAAAAGAGCCATATAAAAAGAAATTAGGCCTTCGCGTGAAAAAGACGGCACATAATGAACATATATGTGCCGTCTCTGATTTTCTAAATCTTTTATAAAGAATTGTGATGACCTATTCCTTTTTTTTCTTCAGAGTTTCCACGAAAAACGACCATTACTCATTCCTATGAAACAAGTTTTAATCCCACTGCTGCGCCAAGGACCATGGCTATAAAAATGACCCTTCGCCAATCTTTGGATTCCCCGTAGAGGAGCATCCCGATTATCGCTCCGCCCGATGCGCCAATCCCTGTCCAGATAGCATAAGCCGTCCCCATCGGCAAGGTTTTCATGGCAAAAGCAAGAAATAGGAAACTTGCTCCGAATCCGATGAATAACAGCAGCAAGGATTGCCAATTACGGTCTTTGTGCAATTTATTTATCATCGCAACCCCAAACATTTCAAATAGCCCCGCTAAGATTAAAAAGACCCAAGCCATTAAGATTCATCCCCTTTCTCAGCTTTATCATCAGTCACTAATTTCAAGCCGATCACTCCTGATAACAAGAGGAGGATCAATAGCGTTTTGCTCAGCTTGAAGGATTCCCCAAAGAAAATGATTTCGGAAAAAACGGTCCCGGCCGTCCCCATACCGACAAAAACGGCATATACCGTTCCGACAGGAAGCTTCCTGCCAGCCATTATCATCAAATAAAAACTGATGATGATCGAAATGACCGTTCCAGACCAAGTCCAAAAGTCATCCGCATGTTTTAAGCCAATCACCCAAAATACTTCAAAAAAAGCTGCAATGAATACTTTAATCCAGTTTGTGCTCATGAAATACCGCACCTCCGTTTTTATTCTTTACCAAAAAAACAAAAAAAGCCCAAGAGATAACCGTTAAACAGTTTCTCCCAGGCTTTTATCCTTCCGTGGCACAGCATGCTGTGAGTTTTCTCTCGGACCAGACCAGCACTAGACGCACTGCGGAACCCTAGAAAACCTTTGACATATGCAATTACCTTTCATTATACATACTTCTTGAACTAACTCAAGGTTAAAGTTTAATGAAAAAAATGGATGGTGAGCTTTTTGCGCAATAAAAAGTTGAAAAAGCCCCGATAAGGTTCGGGGCTTTTTTTGACTTGCTATTTAGGCACTCACTATCCGTTTCCGTGATGCACCTTCTTTTTTATGTGATACATAGCTATGCAGGATCATTCCTATGATGACGATAAAGATGCCGAACCACGATAACGGAGAAGGAATCGGTAAAGATAGGAATAGTAATTCGCCAGCCAGTGCAAAAAGGACCTCCATCGATTGTGTAGCTTCTACGGAAGCTAATTTCTGAATATTTCCGCTTACCAAATCGGTCGCCTTGAAAAAAAGGACTGTGGCGATGACTCCAGAAAATAGGGCCACCAATAGGGATTGGAAACTTTGCATCTTCGTCGGTGCCCCTACTGTAAAGAAACCGTACAATGAAAGCAGAAACCAGAATGGCAGACTCGCCAAAGTCATTCCCAATACCCGCTGATAGGCATCCAGGCGTCCTTCGGATACTTCCATCATTTTGCGATTTCCCAAAGGGTATGCAAACGAGGCGATGACGATCGGAATCACTCCCAGCCAAAGATTGGCCATTGAAATGTGCTTGGTATGTTCCAGCTGCATCAGGATGATTCCAAGCAGGATGATCATGGACATGAGGAGGCCTTTCACAGAAACCTTTCCTCTTTGCCTTTCGAGCCCATCTTTCGTTTGGACATTCTCAAAAAACAGAGGCGCAAGTAATGCACCCGAAATGATCGTGATTTGCCAAGTGCCGGCAATTAGCCAGCCTGGTGAGTAGGCGGATGCAAAGCATAAGGGAGCATAAAATAACCCAAAACCGACAAAACTCCATAGCAGCCAAGGACCCGGCTTTTCTCTCATCACTCGTAAAAGCGGAAGCAGATTTTTTCTGCTTAACACGATGCATAACAGAAAAGGCACCATAAAGATATAACGCAGCGAAGCACTCCATATCCAACTTCCGCCAGATAACTCCATTGCCTGATTTAAAACAAACGTAAATGCAAAAAAGAAAGCGGAACAAATACCTAATATAATCGGACGCAATTGACTCACCTCAATCTGTTTTATGAGTCAGAAAGACTCTGGAAGCATGGCAATCGTTTCGTCTTTCTAAACGACTTTCAAGAAATATCCACTGCGTCAAAAGTGGAATGTGAATTTTCGGAATATTATAAGCGATCAAGTTAAATTGTCCTTCAAAAGCAATAGAAAATCAACAGGATTCTTTGAAACTAGTGAAATTCCTTCTCCATGATTCGACACGGAACGAAAGAAATGGCTTTTGGAGTTAAATGAAGACGTTTCCATTTTAATATTTAAATTAACAAAATGTACCATCTGAACAAGCGAGAAACGTTGTTATGACGCGGATCATGAAGGGATTACTAATATTTTATATAAAAATCATATAGAGGCAGATAATATATGAAGATACGAGAATTGACGAATATGGTAGGGAGTGGTATCTTTATAAAAGTGCAAATAATGTCGAATGGTGACGAAATATTAAATGCAACATTCGCAAGAAAGTTAGTGGGGTAAATTAAATGAAATCTACAGGTATTGTACGTAAAGTTGACGAATTAGGACGGGTAGTCATTCCAATTGAACTGCGCCGAACATTAGGAATTAATGAGAAAGACGCTCTGGAGATTTATGTAGAACAAGAGCGCATCATCCTTCAAAAATATAAACCAAACATGACTTGCCAGGTTACAGGTGAGGTTTCCGATGACAATATGAAACTTGCTGATGGTAAATTAATACTTAGTCCTGAAGGTGCCGAACTTCTTATTAAAGAAATTCAAGCCAGCATGGAAACTGCTAAATAATTAATATACTGGATATATAGCATCCAAGTGTAGGGAAGGTTTTCCCTACACTTTTTTATATTAAATGGTGAAATAATAAAAATGGTTCGTTTCACGGACGAAACCAGTTTTTTCATAAAGTCTTTGTGCGTTTACATTATCCTTGCCTGTCTCCAGTGAAACCCCTTTGGCACCTGCTTCGCGTGCAAAAGTGATGGCCGCGTTCAACAACTCCTCGCCAAAACCCTTTTTGCGGGCGGACTCCTTCACGAATAAATCATTCAATACCCATGACCGCATCATACTCACAGATGAAAAAGAAGGATATAATTGTACAAAACCAATAGGATTTCCTTCATCATAGGACATAAAAATCACAGACTCCCCATTCGTCAGCCTTTCCCTTAAAAACTCCCTTGCCCGACCAGGATCGGATGCTTGCTCATAAAACACTCTGTATAAATCAAAAAGTTCGGTCAGTGATTCCAGCTCATGCAATGTAGCCTTCTGTATGCTCATAATGGACCTCCAATTGTTAGAATACTCTAAATTTATCATTTAATCATGCTTCCCGCCAAATTCAAAGCCACATTTTCCGGCGCCAAAAATCAGGATGGAGCCCAAAAAGGCACCATCCTGATTTCATTTCATCATGAAGCGGGCAATATACCAAAGTTGAGCAGTAAACTCATGGATGATAAGCGTTTATTCGTGAAATTAGAGCAAATACTCGTGAGATTGGTCGATTTACTCGTGAAATTAGAGCAAATACTCGTGAGATTGGTCGATTTACTCGTGAGTTTAGATCAGATACTCGTGAATTAAGCCGATTTACTCGTAAATGTAACATTATCAAATTTCATTGTGCACTAAAAATCACAAACCAACTCCTCTTTCCTTCATTATTCGAGTGGTTTAGCTTCTAAACCGCCTGTATTAAGGATGTGGACCTTAACGTTTATATCATGTAGTGAATGCTTATCTAAGAAATCCTTCGGCTCAATTATATGATTCTTTTGCCAATATTTTGTCTCTTCGAAATTACTGAATGGTACGATGGAGATAACAACCATGAGAAAGCCGACAGCGAAAAGAATTCCGACCTTCATTTTTTCCGTTTTCCTATTAAAGATTTCCGTTATTAAGAATAATCCCAGTGAAACACGGATATAGGCACCAGCAAGCCATTGATAAATGGAAAAGAAATCTGTATGTTCAATATATTTTCCAATAGTCAGCAGGCGCCACTGTTCATAGGCAGGGTACCTCATGGCTTCGGCTAAGGTCGGGCTGAATTCGGCGAGTGCTGCTGTTAATGGGCCCATCAGTAGAAACAATAAACCGAGACATGTGAAAACCAATACCTTCCAACTGGTCTTATCCGTAAGCTTTTCCTGGAAAAAAGCGATTAAAATCAGTTCGGCAAGACCATAACCAGAATACTGCAAGGACTTAACACCATGAAAATAGCCATTCTCGAAAAGGGGAAGGAGGTGGCTATAATCTTTTGTCTGTATATTTCCGGTCGCAACGAAAATGCCAAGTATGATGACTATTGGCAATAATACAGAAGAACAAATGGCGATGGAGTGCATACCTGAGTGGGCAAGAAAGATGCATAGCAGCGTAAACGGAATGATAATCGCTAAACTTGGGGTTTCAAAAAGAAAGGTTGTCGTGATCCAATCAATCGTTTCCTTGGTTGTTGCCAATACAAGACTGATCAGATAAATCACGATAAAGAATAAAACGATGTTTTTAATAGGTTTCCCAAATCTATTATCAAGCCAATTTGTCAGGGACCGATTATTCATATTCTTGATTATCCTCGATAATATATAGACCCAAACCGGTATCAATCCAATAATAAGGAGAGAAAAAAACCAAGAATCCCTTCCGCCGGTGGATAGAAGGAAAGGGATCAAAATAACATGATTAAGAAGGCCGATTGATAAAAAGAAGATGCTAAGAGTTTGTATCGAACTGATTTTCTTCAAGATGATCCTATCCCCATTTCCATTGTTTAAAGTTTGGGATGATGCAAATGCCATTCCTTTGTTATGGTTGCTAAATGTGGATACGGGATAATGGGTGGATTAATACTCCTGCGGGAATGGAAGCATGAACAGGCTTGCAAAACAAAGAATGGCCGGTAAAAAGGATTTGTCTCAATAAATAAAGAATATAGAATATATACTGGATGCTATTTATATTGAACATCAAGGGGGAAGGAAGATGGATTTAAGATACCCGGTTGGAACGTTTCAGTTTGACGGGGAAATTACTAGTGATGTGGCCGAGGGGTGGATCAACGAGATTGAAGCTTTGCCTCGGATGCTGCGGGAAGCGGTAGGTAACATGGATGATGAAAGGCTTGATACAGCTTATCGGCCTGGAGGATGGACGGTCCGCCAGGTGGTGCATCATGTTGCCGATAGTCATATGAATGCGTATATTCGCTTCAAATGGGCCCTTACGGAAGAACGTCCGGTCATTAAACCGTACGAAGAGGCGGAATGGGCAGAACTGCCTGATTATGATTTGCCGATTGAAGTTTCTCTAACACTAATCGAAAGTATACATATCCGGATGTGCAACCTTTTATCGGGTCTTCATGCAGACGACATGGGCCGAACATTCATCCATCCTGATTCAGGAGAGGTGACGGTCGGTGAAAATATAGGCATTTATGCTTGGCACGGACGCCATCATCTGGCCCATATTACTTCTTTATCAAAGCGCCAGGGATGGTGAATATGATCATGATCGTTTCGCCTGAAAGGTTGTGGTTACTGTGAATGCTGAGTTGAAAATCGAACAATTAACATCACTCCGCGACCACCTTAATGAACTTTCGGTTCTTAAATCCGGATGTGATTCTGTTTGTCGCTAAAATACAGGGTGAGATTGTCGGGAGCGTACAGTTACATGTATGTTCAAAGCAAAACGGCGGCCACCGTGCGGAAATCGCAAAATTAATGACACATACTGGTTATAGGCGAAATGGAATAGGACGTTCACTTATGCTGGAGGCTGAGAAGAAGGCCAAGCAGGAGGGACGGACATTATTGCTCCTGGATACAAGGGAGGGAGATCCTTCTAACGCCCTGTATACTTCATTGGGATATATTCAGGCAGGCAGGATCCCTGATTATGCGAAATCTGCAAATGATAAATGCCATCCAACCATTTTTTATTATAAAAAAACGAATTGAATGGGGGGGAATTATATGCAAGCTGTAATCGAAAAACAGGGTAAGGGGATTATTGCAAGATTCGATCGCCTGCTCAATCATTCGGTGGAAAAGGTATGGAGTGCTTTAACGGAGAATGATAAGGTGGAAAAGTGGATGTCCAACCTGGAAGTGAAGGATCTTCGAAAAGGCGGGACCATCAAATTCAATTTCAATGATGGGTCAGGGGAATCTTTTGATATGAAAATTAGGGATTTTCGGGAATCTGCCGTTTTAGATTTTGATTGGGGTGACGGCTGGGTTCGTTTCGAGGTATCCCCTGAAAAGGATGGATGCTCATTGGTATTGAAAGAATCCATCACGCCGGTTAATGATCATACATCAAAGGATTTGGCAGGCTGGCATGTTTGCCTCGAAATGTTGAGTGATTTACTGGATGGTCATCATCAGGACTTCCCTATGGACGAATGGGAAAAATGGCATAAGGAATATACGGCCGCCGTCGAACGACTTGATGGATGAATGGAATGCAGGTGAATAAATAAAACCGAAGTGATGTTATGACTGTAACTTTTTGGAATGGGTTTTGCCATCCAGTTGACTTTAAAATAGAAGGGAAATACATTACCTATCCAAGGAGGTCAGAGGGTTGGTTCTCCATTATATTGACCAACCCGAAGACCAGTGGGAGGTAATACCCTATACTTTTAGATAGGTTCTGATCCATTTACGCTAAACACAGGCAGATAGCCTGTGTTTTTTTAGGGCATTAAGAAAAAATATTGAAATAGAATAAGGTGTTTGAGAGATGAAATCATTAAACAAGTAAAGGACAATTGGAAAAAGAATATCACACTTTTTCTAGGCAGTCAGGCCATATTAGATTATCCTTAAAGTTTTTTACTGAAACCCCCAATGGATTTCTGAAATCAACTGGGGTTCGAATTATCTAAAAACTGAGGCCGTCATATTCGGTCTACAGTATGTAAGGGGGAATCGTGTTCTATCAAATCTTAAAATAAGGCTCTTTTTGTTAAGATTGTTGTGTTGTTTTTAAAACGGGACTATTTAAGGTTGATTGGAGTGGAAG
>NZ_JBHVQU010000183.1:0-7231 GCF_042886655.1 Peribacillus sp. NPDC058002
TCTGATCACTTCTCTAATAGCCTCTAGACTAGTCAACGGAAATACATCAAGGTGCTTAACAATCATTCTAAAAATATCATCTTTAGATAAGTCCTGTTCAATATGTTGTCGCAATTATTCCACCCCCATTGGTCAAAACATTCTTCAAATGAAACGTAAAATCCTCCTTTCTCCTTAAAAAGGACTACGCTTACTGCCTTTTTAAGGGGCACTGCACTTTCAACTCATAAAAACAGATTGACTGACGGCTTTCTGCAGCGTATACAGCGCCTGAAGAATTTTCGCAAAGGATGTTCCATTGTATGGAAACTCATCTTCCCTAACTAAATTGATTTTGTTTTTTGCAAATTAACAATCATGTTTTTGGTAAATATTTGTATTATAATAAAATAAGTATTTAATCTGTTACATTATGATAATGATTATTTAACGAAGGGAAAGATGCTTATCTTTAAGATCATCCTATTCATTCATATTTTCGCTGGAGCAATATGTCTTATTAGTGGAATAGGTGCTATGTCTTCAAAGAAAAAAAGAGGTATGCATACAATTTGTGGTGAAATTTATCACAGTGCATATGTTGTACTCTTTGTCACATCCCTGACAATGGCAATATTGAATTGGGAAAGCAGCGCATATTTATTTTTCATTGGGATATTTTCATATTCTTTCGCGTTTATAGGCTATCTTGCTGCTAAGAAGAAATGGAAAAACTGGATTGCATCTCATATTAGCGGGATGCTCGGTTCCTATATCGCTATTTGTACTGCAATTCTTGTAGTGAATGTACCCAATATAACTATCTTGAATGAATGGAACCCATTAATTTTTTGGTTTCTTCCAAGCATTATAGGTTCACCGCTGATACTTTTGGTTGGGAAGAAGTATAAAAAATCCAATTCTATCTAAATACAGTCCAAAAAGCTCCTACAAATTCATTTAACAAACCCCAACATAAAAAAAGCCCCTCGATCAAGAGAGGGGCTTTTAACAATGGAGGAGTACCACTTAGGGGGTAGTACAATAACATAATTATCGCCAAACGAATACATTTATATTCATTGTTATTCGGCAAACAAGTTAGTGTATAAGCTTATTTATCTGTGTAAGCAAATATCTACTATTTCAGAGATGCCAACCATGGTTTGTTGTTGGTAATTTGTAATCTAATCTCAATACCAAGTACAATAATTTGTCAACTCCACTATTCATAGCGCCCGCTTTTTCCACTTACTAGAAAAGACAAAGCTTCTTCTGCACAATAGTTAGCTAATTTACAGCCCTCTGCCTCGCCTACACCAGTTCATTCAATTCAGACTGGGCTAAATCACCAGCTGCTTTCACACGGATACGGGTTGCATTCCCAGGCATATATGCTAAAGGTACATCTTCTATGTCGACAATAACAAGCGTTTCGGGATCGGCTCCGGCGCTGATCGCTTCTGACATCGCTATTTCCTTTGCCTGTTCCAATGCTGTTTCCCTTCCAATTTCAGCTATTGCATATACTTTTTCAATCTGCCCGCTAACCTGGGAGATAGCCGATCCAATGGCATTTGCTACACCTGAATGTAATGGGCGTATGACTTCAGATGCACCTGTTAATTCCTTAGGTAAAAGGATGCTTCCACCTCCAACGAGAATGACAGGAACTGGTGCAGCACTTGTTTTCATCTTATCAATGGCTTCTTCGACCAGGTTGACCATATTTAAATAGACTCTATTTAATAATTCCTTATCAAGGTGGGCCACTTTTGAAGCATCACCAAGTTTCACCTTTCCAAGTGCCACAGCAACATCAGTTGTCGTTAAAGTATCACCTCCGAAAATCAAGGCTTTTTCTGGCAGTCGGTAACCGACACTGTCCGGTCCAATTGTGAACTCTCCATTATCTCCTATGCGGATTATTGTCCCTCCGCCAAGTCCAATCGAAATTAAATCAGGCATCCGGAAGTTTGTTCTGGCTCCTCCAATCTCTACTGCCAAAGAAGATTCCCTTGGAAACGATTGTACCAGAACACCAATATCCGTTGTTGTCCCCCCAACATCAACAACGATTGCATCTGTTAACTCACTCAAATAGGATGCTCCCCTTAATGAGTTAGTCGGACCGCAAGCAACAGTGAAGATTGGGTATTTAACCGCATATTCAATTGACATTAATGTCCCATCGTTTTGGCAAAAGAATACTTTTGCCTCAATTCCTTCGTTCTTCAGGGCATTGATGAATCCGTCAGCAGTTGTTTTAGCGACATTTACGACAGCAGCATTAAGAATCGTCGCATTTTCCCTTTCCAGTAAACCGACTGAACCAATTTCTGAAGATAAAGATATTGAAATTTCTTCTCCCAGCACTTCTTTGAAAATTTCACTTGCTCTTAGTTCATGTGATTGCGATACAGGTGAGAAGACAGAAGTAATCGCGATCGAATCCACTTTCCCGTTGATTTCCTCGGCAATTTGATACAAACGAGCTTCATCTAATTCAACAATCTCCCGGCCATCATATTCATGCCCGCCGCGGATTAGGTATACGTATTTTCCGAGTACTGCGCAGAGGTCTTCAGGTACGCCGATCAGCGGTTTAACCGCTAAAGTAGCCGGTGCACCAATACGGATTGCTGCGATTTTGTTTAATCTCTTTCGTTCAACGATAGCATTTGTACAATGGGTCGTACCCAGCATTGCATACTTAATTTGCTCCCGCGGAACCTTTGCATCATCGATTATTTTTCTCATTGCTGTATAGATGCCAATGGAAACATC
This sequence comes from Peribacillus sp. NPDC058002, assembly GCF_042886655.1. Classification (NCBI taxonomy): domain Bacteria; kingdom Bacillati; phylum Bacillota; class Bacilli; order Caryophanales; family Bacillaceae; genus Peribacillus; species Peribacillus sp. NPDC058002. The sequence goes on from NZ_JBHVQU010000183.1 coordinate 2,767, forward strand.
TTCCGTTGTATGCGATTTTGTTTCCGAAATGACCTGATTATATTGATCTAAAAGCACGGCATCTGTATGGGTTCCCCCGACATCAATTCCTATTCGATAAACACCCATTATGCTATCCCTCCTTTTTTCACTAGTTCTTCAACAGGTACATAACCTACTTCATAGCCAAAGTATCTTGGGCCTACAGCTTCAATTCCCTTTTCCGTTCGCCACTTAGGATGGCATGGCATTCCGATCACCACGCATCTTGCTCCATAACGGATCCCTTCAGTAGTGATTGGCAAGCCTGTTTCTGCATCAAGCACGGCAATCAAATCTGGAGTGACACAAAGCAAGCGTTTCTCTGTCTGTGCAATTAAATGTTCATTTTGGAATCGCACCTCGAGTTTTTCTCCCTTATACTCATTGATTCCCTCGAATGTTGCCACACCTCTAGCAAATCCCGCCTCTGTCTTGCGGTTGATATCACTCACTTTTCCACGGAACAATTCAAACCCGTCCGCCTTATTCAACACTTCTTTTATTGGATCAACATTGTTTTGCTTTGCAAGCCTTATTGTCTTACCGATTTGTTCCTCTAAACTTAGTATATTTCTAATTCCGCTTTCCTTTATATTCTTTCCTGTCATTGGATAGATGGCTGTCATGGTGGAACCGCCCATTTCAATCGTTGCTGCACGGGCAATCCTTTCTGTCCAGACATTGTTTATGGTTGAGAGCAGTGACGTATTGCCTTTCTCATCCGCAAGGACCATCGGCGTGGCTGCAATTCCATCCAAATAAAAAGTGACCATCTGCAATTCCGGGAATGCTCTTCCCATTCCATCAACATCCACTACAGGCAAGCCAAGCTTGGCAGCAAGTGCAAGTGGCACCATCGAATTCACTCCGCCTGCTTCAATCGGCATCGTTGCAAAAATCTTTTTTCCTAAATAAGCTTCGAGGTTTTTGAAAGCGGCTGTTGCTTCTTCACCACTTGGAGCTTTTTCCAACATTACCGTCGGCGCTCCCATCATCGCGGAAGGTACTACTAATGCGTCATCAGGAACTTCATCCACATCCAACAATGTGATTTCCCCATATTCTTCAATTGCCTGTAAAGCCATTAGTTTACCAATGTAAGGATCTCCTCCTCCGCCCGTTCCGAGTAAAGCCGCACCTACTGCAATATCTTCAATTTCCTGTTTACCTAATCTCCTCATTCTCAAAACCCCCGATTTTCAAAAATTATGATGCGATATGATCCCTATTCTCTTTTTTTCCTTTGATGGATTTAATAAATAACACACCTGCGTAATAGATAATGCCGCTTATTAGAAGGGAATTGATAGATGGTATGCCAACTGTAATGAAATAGCCGCTTGCAAATCCTGCTGCCCAGGCAACTAGTGTAATTGGATTCAATTTTTCAGGCTCAGATGGCAATGTTCCTTTCTCCCTGCTTTCATCAAGGGCTTCTCGATACGTTCTAAGCACGAAGTAATCAACCACCATAATTCCGGCTATTGGAGGTATCATGATTCCAAGTAAAACAAGGAAGTCTACAAATCTATCGAGAATGCCCATAATGGAAAGCAAAGTGCCGATAGCACCAATTACAAGTGTAACGAGTCCTCGATTCATCTTGACCTTAAAAACCGAATCGAAAATATTAGTAAAGCCAAGAGAAGAGGAATATAAATTTACGTTATTAATTTTCACTGTGGAAAAAACGACAACTGCAGCGCCAAGCCAGCCAGACGTTTGTAGCATGATGCTGACAACATCGCTCGTTTTTGCTGCATGGGCCATTAACACAGCGATCATTCCTACACCAAGTTCACCCACAAGTGTACCAATGGTAGTCATCCAAAAAACATCCTTACCGTTTCGGGCAAACCGACTGAAGTCAGGTGTGATTACAGCACCTATAATGAATCCTCCAGCAACCATTGTTGCACCCACGCCCAGAGAAAGACTCTCTCCCGGAGGCGGCGTTCCCATTAAACTGAAAATGGAATGATCACTAAGAACTTGATAGATGCCAATCCCTACCACCAATAGAAAAGCAGGAACGGTAATCTTGGCAGTCATGCTTAATAGCTTAAATCCAAATATAACCAGTACAGTAACGCCTAATCCGGTAATGGCAGCTGCAATTGGGAGGGTCAATTTACCGTTGGTGGCTTCAACCAATCCATTAGCAAAAACAGTGTTCTGTACTCCAAACCAGCCAATTGTACAAAAAGCGATGACTGCGCCAATGATACTTGAACCATACCTGCCGAATCCTGTCCAACGCGACAATAGACTGGTTGAAAGGCCTTCACGTGCACCGGCATAACCGATTAGAAAACTTATAACTTGTAAAATGACACTTCCAAACATCATGGCCCAAAACGCCTGCCAAAAAGTCATTCCGTATCCTAATGCCGCACCTAGCATAAATTGAGAAAGTGTAGCTAGAGCACCGACTCTGACAATCATGATATCCCACATTGGCAATCTCGCATTTTGTGGAACTCTCGATAGAGAGTAATCGTCACCCAACTTTGTATGATCTTCCATAAATTCACCCCCTATGAATTACTCCTTAGCTTTATCGATCAACTTGGAGATTTCCCTGCCTTTTTAAATTTAATATCCAGAATATTCCGTTAATTCACTTTGCCAGAGTCGTTGGTTTTCTTTTTCTTAAAAAAGTTTATGATTTTTTTACTCTCTGTTTAGAAGGTGGAGTCATGTAGGTCAAGCGGCTTTGTTTAACCCCCATAGCAATTAAAATTTCAAGCATCTTTGTTGCTGCAAATGCGGGATCAATAACCGGAACATCATAACCTCTTTGCGATAATCGTTCCTGAAGCTCCGCTGCAACACCCATAAAGCCTGTACACCCTAACACTAAAGCATGGGCATTGTCATGTTCAATCGCCTTTATCATTTCTTCAAACAACGCACATTTTAACTTTTCCTTATCTTGAACTTCCAGAACAGGAATATTTACATATCGAATGGAAGCGACATTCCCATCCACACCTAGGGTCTTACTTATGTTCTCAATCATGGGCACAACATTAGGCAGCACCGTTACAATCGAAAAGGATTTTGCTAATGAGCTCGCAACAAGCATGGAAGACTCACACGGCCCAACAACGGGAATATCCAATATTTCTCTTGCAGGCTTCACACCTGGATCTCCAAAACAATCACTAATTACACCCTCATACCCCTCTTCTTCAGCCTGCTTTGCTTTTTCCAGGAAATTAGGTATACATAGTGCTTCATCATATTCGCTTTCAATTGATTCAGGTCCATAATCAAGGTTGCAAACTCCTACTTCAGTGTTTTCAGAAACATAAGATTTAATCTCTCTTCTAATTTCTTCATTAAAAATATCCGATATAACCGGCATGATCACTTTAATTTTCATTGGGATACACTCCTTTGTTTTTAATAGACCCTCTAACCATTTTTATTTTTTTGTCATGATTTCATTATTTATATCACCCCCTTTTAGCAACTAATCCATTTCTGCAATAGACCTTTTTATTATTCACTTTTGGACATATTTTCTCTCTATATCACTAAACATGGAGCTGATGAATCGATCTGCAATATGAACTTGTTCCATTAAATCTTGTCCCTCATACAAGTTTATACCCCAGAACAATCCATTCCCGAGTAAAACATATTGCTTAATGATTTGGTCCACTTCGTCGGCGGAAATGCCCGGATACCTATGCCTCAAAAGTTCCTCAAGTGAACTCGCCATCCAGTCATTAAAATGCAACAAATACTTTTGTAAATATAGTTTGATTTCCGGAATGGGTGACGTCACCAACGATATATACGCCATGGTCCCTCGCTCATCATCTTTGTGATACTTGACGATTCCATGAAGCATTTCACTAAAAATCTGATCAACTGATCGTGAACTTGTTTTAGCTAAAATCCGTTTCATTTCGGCTAAATGGTTATCAAGTAATTGTTGAAAAGCGGCAATAAATAATTCCTCTTTGTTTTTATAAAAAAAATAAATGGATGCTGGTTTTATTCCCACTTCATCCGCAATTTTCTTCATGGTAGCTCCTTGATATCCATGTAGTGAATAATGCAAAAGGGCTGCATCTATCAATTCTTGCTTTTTCAATTCATCCCCACCTAACGTTTATTAGGTAAATTATATAGCGTATTTTTCTGAAAAACAATAATTTTCTGAAAAAATAATCCGCGATAATAATTATTCTTGTGATAACAGTAGTTGCACCGAGATTAACACATGAACCTTTTGATAGGAAATATTGTAATCTAGTATGTTCTTAAACGATAATTCATGGTTCAAAAATTATTTTGCTTATAATTCCTAATAAAACAAGGTTGTTTTCGCATACTTTGTTGCTATTTACCAAGTAAAGCGGTGTGGTTGATTTTCCCTCCAGATGCTCGCTTTCCGCGGGGCGGGCGTTGAGCCTCCTCGGCGTAAACG
>NZ_JBHVQU010000184.1:0-7184 GCF_042886655.1 Peribacillus sp. NPDC058002
AGCATCGCCTTCAAGTTAGTGACGGATTGACTGAGAATAATGATGTTTGGTTAGGCTGAATGAACAATGGTTTGTATGTCTTTATCCACTGAGGAAAATTGAATATTCGTTCTAATTAATCGATATTGTTCAGTGATAGGTGATTTGGGGTTAGTCTGTGCAATCAAATTCACCTGTTTTTTATCTTTACTTCTCAAAAATCCCGCTTCCTTTCATACTGCTTCTTATCCGGATTATCCTTTATTATGTACTTGTGTAATCTTTTGAATTGATCCAAGGATGGGTAATTCTAGGAGTCTCTCAATATCATCCTCGTCCTTGATCGTATTGTCCATATACTCAAGTAGGAATGCCAAGCCGACTCCAGCCATCAATCCGACCACCACCGCAATTACGATATTCAAGACTGGATTAGGTTTTACTGGTGTAGGATTCTCCTTAATTTCTGCCTTGGCTAGTACGCTAACATTGTCGACGTTCATGATATCCTTGATTTCCTTTTGGAACGTTTCAGAAATCGTGTTTGCTATTTCTACAGCCTGTGACGGATTACTGTCTTGAACCGTTAATGAAAAGACTTGTGAATTTTCTTGGCTGTTAATCGTGATTTTTTCACTTAGTTGTTCTACACTTTGGTCTAATTCAAGCTTAGCTATGACCTTCTCCAAAATGGCAGGGCTTTTTATGATTACACTGTATGTATTGATCATGTCGATATTAGATCGTATTTGAGTCGAGTCCAATTGGTTCTCCGATTGCTTCTGGTTAACCAGGATTTGTGTCGAAGATTGATAAACGGGTGTTAATAAGAAATAAGAAATCGTTCCACTAATCAGAGCGGCAATTAATGTCAGCAGCATGATTAGCTTCCAACGTTTCTTTAATGTTTTAAAAATATCTGTAATACTAATAGTTTCTTCCATTTCATCCTCCTGATATGTTAAAAATGACCTATTGCATTATACCATAATATTACCTATATATATGTATTTTCAAGGAAATTTACTTGAATTTTACAACGAAAGAATTCTTTTCAAACACAAGAGTAATTTTACAAAAAAGAGAATGGCAATACAAAGGAAATAATTACTAAATTCGAAATATAGCATTAAACATGTATATTTAACCCATTTTCCAGAATATTCGGGACTTAAATTTCAATAAACTTAATTATACACCAAATCCCAATCTATCCCATAAGATTTATCAATATTAAAATATTTTCTTGAAAATAACCTAACTAATTGCCTACTCATATAGGAAAATTCGTTTATATGTATAATTGTGTCAAGTATTTTAGTGCCTAGTTATCATTAAAAGTGAAAGGAAAATGTGTAAACTGAAAGTGATAGTTTCAATCAGTAAATAATTTTCATATTAATGGTTAGGTGTGGTCAGAATGATAGGTTACCGAGTTAAGTCGCTTAGGGAAGAAAGGAAAATGTCAATTAGTGAACTCTCCGCAAAATCCGGCGTTGCCAAATCCTATATAAGCTCATTGGAAAGAAACCTTCAAACAAACCCTACTATTTTAGTTTTGGAAAAGATCGCTAGAATCCTTTGTATTAAAGTGGATGCTCTGTTGAATGAACAAGCAGGCAAGAGCATGGATGAAGAGTGGATGGAAATCATGCAGGATGTTATGGGGTCTGGCATATCGAAAGAGGAAATGCGCGAATTTATTCAAGATAGAAAGTGATGTCTATAAGGATGAGACACTTTGAAACCGCTTTCCTTTCGCTTCTTAAGAAAAGCCCAATAGGGAAAAGGTGGAAATCCCCACTTTTTCCCTTTTATTACTGCTTAAAATATTCCTTCATCACCTCGAACCATATGTAATGCCCTTGGTCATTGGGATGGATGTTATCATTAGTCAATATGTCAGCCAATCTCATATTCTTTTTACTTAGCTTCTTTTCTATCTCTTCTTTACTATTCATATAAGTCCATTTATTGAATTTGATGACCTGCTCAGAAGCTTGAATATAATCCAAATAATTCAATCCTAAACTATTCTCTGTTTTACTATTGGCAACCGGATTTGGTGAAATGATAAGAACCTTTGTATTTGGCAGCTCTTTCTGTAACTTTGTCATGATGCTTTCCAAATCTTTTTCCGTCTGTTCCAAGCTAAGTGATTGATAATGATTATTTATCAACGAGTTTTCAAAAATAATCAGATCGGGATCATCTTGTATCACTGCTTCAATTTTCCTACCTTTCAGCAAATCCTCTGTTGAATACCCCTCATGCCCATGATTAATGAAACGTAATGTTTCCAGATCATCACGATCAGCTCGCAAACTCTTTTCTAAAAGCCCTGCCCAACTCTTAGAAGTATTACTTGCACCGGTTCCTGAAGTACCATTACTTCCCACTAGGGATACAATAACCTTATCTTGCGTAAGCGACTTATAATGCAGGTAATCTATTAACGGCTGCTTTTTATTATTTTCCGGTTTTAAACTTTGTATCAATGCATCCCTTTCTTCTGTTTCCTTTTCTTTTGCTTTTGCTGCAGCTTCTCTAGCCTCTATCCCTGCTGTCTGGCTTATGTTTTTCCAATGCAGATGGCCAAACACCACTACTGCTAAGCAAAATCCTGCGATAATGATTAAACCATATTTCCTCATCTTTACCTCCCATATTTGAACATTAATGACTGACATGGAAGTCTTATAAAATAGAGTAAATTCTTATTAGAGTACTGTTACCTAAACTCTATTTCACTTTATTAGGTTATTTTTCTCTCATTAATTATATCCATCAAATTTTAAACGATAAAGAATATTTTCCCAATTTCTTCCGACATTAGTCGACATTGTAATATACCATCTTCGCCTTTTGAGGTGTGTTCAATATGGTAGGTGAAAATGAAAGGAATTTTTTTAAAGGACTTTTTTTTGGTACATCTTTGAGCATACCGTTATGGATTTCTTTTTGGGGATGGGTAAAATTGATCATTAATAGTTTATTTTAGAGCCCTAGGGCTCTTTTTATTTTGGTGTAGTCAATATTACTTAGATTTAAGATGATCACTTAATTTTTATAGATTGTTCTCTATAACTTTAGTAAAATGAGAATGATAATTACTATCAATTAAGGAGAATGGCTGTTATGGGTGTACCTTTATTAAAAGAAGAACTTCCGGTTGTTAATAAAATCTGGTCGCGTGATTTTATTATGATTTTCTTGGCTAACTTTTTTGTTTTTTTATCCTTTCAGATGACTTCCCCTACCCTTCCGCTTTTTGTAAAGGAGCTTGGCGGAAATGAACGGTATATTGGGTTAGTTGCTGGCATGTTTTTATTTTCTGCCCTGATTGTCCGCCCTTTTGCTGGACAGGCCTTGGAAACAAAAGGAAGACGTTTTGTTTTCTTGTTCGGTTTAGCCCTTTTGGCAGTTGCAATTGGTTCGTTTGGATATATGATGAGTATTTACCTTCTTTGCGCCATGAGGATTGTACAAGGGATTGGCTGGGGATATGCGACCACGGCTTCAGGTACGATTGCCTCCGATCTTATCCCTGCAAGGCGTCGGGGTGAGGGAATGGGATACTTCACTTTATCGGGGAATTTGGCGATGGCTTTTGGTCCTTCATTGGGGCTTTTCTTGACGGATGTTTTAAACTTTCAACATTTGTTTTTATTTTGCGGTGTATTAATTCTTGCAGCTTGGATCATGGCTTCAACAATTACGTATAAAAAAGTAGAACATGCTCCTTCCCCAGCTAAAACTAATAGGTTTGACATTTATGAAAAAAGCGCTGTTGCTCCGTCCGTGCTTGTTTTTTTCATTACGGTGACTTTTGGCGGGACTACTACCTTCTTACCGCTTTATACAATCGAAAAAGGTCTGACAGGTATTCAAGGATACTTTTTTCTTTACGCTCTAGCTCTTATTTTCACACGTATGTTTGCTGGAAAGATCTATGATCAAAAAGGACATCAAACTGTCTTCATTCCGTCCACTCTTTTTATCATAGTGGCGATGCTATTGCTAGCCTGGATGCCAAGTAACATGATTCTGTATATAGCGGCTATTTTTTATGGCATTGGATTCGGTGCTGTCCAACCGGCTCTTCAAGCGTGGTCTCTTGAACACGCTGCCCGAAACCGAAAAGGGATGGCCAATGCCACTTTCTATTCCTTTTTTGATCTTGGTATCGGTTTCGGTGCCATCCTCTTCGGACAAATTGGCTATCTTTTCGGATATATAAGCATTTACATAATGGCAGCAGTCTCTGTGGGGATTTCAATATTGGCTTACCTATGGATTTTAAGAAAAATGAAGTAATTATAAATTAAGGGACATCTTTGTGGATGTTCTTTTTTTGAAAGGCTCTTTTAGTAAAGATTGTTGTTATTAAAACGAAACTATTTAAGGTTGATTGGAGCGGAAGTGCGAGACTCCTGCGGGAGCAGCGGGACAGGTGAGACCCAACAGGCGTTTACGCCGTGGAGGCTCACCGCCGCCCCGCGGAAAGCGAGCATCTGGAGGGGAAATCAACCACATCACATTACTTGGTAAATGGCAACAAAGTATTCGAAAACAGCCTATTGTAAACAGAAGTGATTTTGCAGAACAGTTTATCGCATTTGCCTCAGCACATTTTTTAACCCCATGTAAAGTATGTTATGGTTTTATTTGTTTTAAGTAATGTTATTGTATTCCCTGTTTCCTTCTCTCTATTTCGTTGTATGATAGAAAAAAAAGGAGTTTTGGGAATGATTATTCTGCAGTATTTTGGAAAAGTTTTTTCATTCATGCATAAGGATATACCGGAAACTCATGTTAAGTGCCATGTTTGTGCAGGTACAGGTGCTTACGATATTTATACAGATTGTCTTACCTGTAATGCAAAGGGATTGATTAGTAAAGTTGAGTATAATAGGAGGCTTGAAGAGGGTGAGATTTAAAGAATTTCATGAGGTCGATATATGTAAACCAGAAGCAATATTGGCTATTGCTTCTTTTTTTTGTCCAAAAACGTGCCGTTTGCCCCTAACAAAGGAATTTTTCTCTAATTTGAATGTATGATTTAAATCATCACACATTCAAAAGACCACCAATTGGTGGCCTTATACCCTTTTTGTCTTAGGTTGACGTTCCATTCAGAACTATTAAGAAGCAGAAGATTGCTTTTCAGAAATAGTAAATTCACTCTCTTCCTCTAAAGGGTTATGTTCATTTTGGAAAATTATGTTTTGAATGTAGTCATAGGTATTTTTAGTATTGTGACCACTTGTGCACTCCATTAGTTTTGAAAACTGTGCAGTATGGAAAGGAGATTGCGGGTTATTGTAACTGTATACAATTTCAGAGTGCAAATCATTGAATGTCTCTACTATGCCGCCAAAAGCAATCTCTTTCTGGAGAATGTTAGGCGCTCCATATTCCACTTCTGCCAAAGCTTTGTCTTCCCAATAGAAGATAACATTACTTCCACCTGCAAACGCATAAAAAGTAATGGAAGAATAATCGGATATGACAACTTTACTGCTCAATAGAGCATCCTTTATGTCTCCTATATAAAACGATTCTTCGTATTTATCATAAATATCTGGGAACTGTTCTTGAAGTATGATTCTTGATTTAGGATGGAGTATGACATTAATTTTTTTATCTTTATAGAACTTCTCTTTTCGAATCAATTCCAAGAATGAAAAATACCGGTCTAAATAACTTCCAGCTTCAATGCTTCCTGTGAGGTCCCATGGTCGCCATGTAAGCATGAATGTAATTTGATTTTTTTCACTTTGTTGTTCCTGGACATATAAATCAATATTAGGCAGCCCTGTTACCATCAATTCTTTTTCCGTATAACCTGTATTATTAAGGAATAAGTTTTTCTCGAAATCGGAATTTACGAGCATGTAATCAGGTGCAATCGGCACTTTACGGTTAAAGTAACCACGTTCGAAAATATTGGTCGCCATACATGGTCCATGCTGCAACATTATTTTTTTATCAGTTGAAAGAACCTTTTTCTTAATTAAGTAATCGTTATCGTACAATCGGCGTTGTATATGTCCCACAAGATCGGAAGATTGAAAACTTCTAGCTAAAAAGATGTGATAGAAAGCAAGAAAGCTATTTTTCTCAACAAGGGCTCTGCCGTATTGTTGCTTAAGATTTTGATATTCGGGGTGGCCTTTTTCCAATATATAAACGCAGGAATCCCCCATCTTGAATGCATATTTAAACAGTTCAAAGGCAGATTCCGAAGCCCCTGCACTGAACTTTTCAAAATAGATATCGTATTTTTTTTTGTTTAGTGAAAAAAGGCTAATCAAATAAGCAAATCTTTCTTTTATTATAATGCTTTTGGCCATTATACTTGTCAATACGATAACGTATTGACCTGTTATAGACTTTCGGATAAAAAGTTCACTATTCATCTGCCCCAAACGATAGGAACGGGTGTTATACAGATAATGATTTTTATCGTATATGTGCTTAGAGTCTGATTTAAAATTATACCAATAACTATGATCAGCGTGACTGAGTTTGATAAAAATAGGCGTATTAATCTCGCTAGTGTTTACATAATGTTGATAAATTTCCTTCATTGGCACGAAAGACCAGTAAGTATGAATGAGTATGGATATCTTCCCTGTCTTCATTGCAAATTTCTCTCTTATTTTGACTGGAAAGAGAAAATGCACTTTAAAATTTACGCTTTTATCGTAACCGAACGATAAATATACTTCTTTGAACGAATAATTTCTGACACGCATGACCCCAACAAATAAGAAGCGAAAGAATAAAAGGAATACTAAACCTTTGAAAAACGGGGCTTTCTCTATTTTATCCAGCGTTTTGTCTATCTGCAGATTTTTTTGGCGTGTTTTCACGAAGGAAAGTTTGCAGTTCGTGTCTACGAAGAAAATGATTCTTTCATCCTCTAATTTCCCCTCTTTATTAACATAACCTTTCGTTAACGTGATTGTTTGTAATATTGTCATTGGTTCATATTCTGAGAGAGTAACCGTATTGTTCGTTTCCTTACTATACACGAAATACTTCATATTGTATTTCCTTTTTTTACTAATACTCTTTGTGCCATTGAAAAGGCAATAGCCATCCGATAAAATAGGAATTCCATTTTCAAGATGACCATAAATTGTTTCTTGTTTCAATTCTTTCCCCCCATGTTTTCTGGAACTTTTTATCTTTCGACA
>NZ_JBHVQU010000185.1:0-7152 GCF_042886655.1 Peribacillus sp. NPDC058002
CAGGATAAAGACTTCATCAGAGATTAAGATATTAAAGGAAGCGGCTGCTATTGCTGATGCTGCGTTTACACATATCCTGGATTTCCTGCGTCCAGGGATCTCGGAACTGGATGTATCCAATGAGCTTGAATTCTTTATGAGGAAACAAGGGGCAACCTCTTCTTCCTTCGATATCATTGTAGCATCCGGCATAAGGTCCGCACTTCCGCATGGAGTGGCTACGGATAAAATCATCGAAAAGGGCGATTTTGTCACATTGGATTACGGGGCATACTATAACGGATATGTGTCTGACATCACTCGGACATTAGCAGTTGGCAAGCCAAGTGAAGAACTTATTAATATTTATGACATTGTTTTGGAAGCTCAACTGCGGGGAATGGCTGGGATCAAACCTGGTATGACTGGCAGGGAAGCGGATGCACTAACTCGTAATCTAATTGAAGAAAAGGGATATGGGCAGTATTTTGGTCATTCGACCGGACATGGAATCGGTCTTGAAGTTCATGAAGGTCCAGCATTATCCTTAAGGTCTGATATCATTTTAGAACCAGGTATGGCTGTAACCGTTGAACCGGGCATTTACTTACCGGGTGTAGGCGGAGTGCGGATTGAAGATGATACAATCGTTACAATTGAAGGTAACGAAGCACTTACTCATTCAACCAAAGAGTTAATCATTCTGTAAACATGTACATGTAGGAGGACAAATTTATGATTTCTGTAAACGATTTTCGCACGGGTGTTACAATTGAAGTAGATAATGGAATTTGGCAGGTTATCGAGTTCCAACATGTTAAACCTGGGAAAGGTGCAGCTTTTGTACGTTCTAAACTTCGTAACCTTCGTACGGGTTCAATCCAGGAGAAAACATTCCGTGCTGGTGAAAAAGTCGCTAAAGCACATATTGAAAACCGCAAGATGCAGTACCTTTATGCAAGTGGAGATAGCCATGTATTCATGGATAACGAAACGTATGACCAAATCGAACTGCCTGCTTCAAGCATTGAACGTGAACTTAAATTCCTTAAGGAAAATATGGAAGTACATATCATGACTTTCCAATCGGAAACACTTGGGGTCGAGCTTCCAAACACAGTGGAACTTGAAGTGGCGGAGACTGAGCCGGGAATTAAAGGAGATACATCTTCAGGCGGCACGAAATCAGCCGTACTTGAGACGGGCCTTTCGGTTCAAGTTCCATTCTTCATCAACCAAGGTGACAAATTATTGATCAACACTAATGAAGGATCTTACGTATCACGTGCATAAATGAAAGGAGGCCGAGATTAATTTCTCGGCCTCCGTTTGTAGAAAAAGGTTTCGGAATGTTCTTATTCCGAAACCTTTTTGATTTTTTATTGGATTGGACTCCATGATGACGCAGATGATCTGCTTCTTCCATTTATTCTTGCCAAATATGGAGTGTCACCACTTTCTGATGGTCCTTACTTTCTGTACACTGTGATAAAAATGAACGAGTCGCACAAATGGATTAGGATGATTTGTACACATGATAGCCCTCTTTAATCTCCATTTTACAAGCTGGCACCATTTATTTGGTTTAAAGTAATCATTTCAAGCTGATCTCGCTGAATAGAATCATGTTTAAAAAAGAATCCTTATCACCTCAAGTTTTTTCATCCGCCTATTTTAAAAAGACTGTAGGAAGGGGTCTATCTTAATGTTAAACCAAAGTTGATTGAGAACGGAAGGTACGAGACTCCTGCGGGAAAAGTGTGTCCAAGGGAGACCCCCACAGGCGCAAAGGCGCCGAGGAGGCTCCCGGACCGCCCGCGGAAAACGAGTGCCTGGAGTGGAAATCAACGTCCAAATTGTACAGCCATAAAAAACTTAGGCAAACTCGTTTTCTTCGAATTTGTCTACAGACTGTAGACCGAGATTATTTCTCGGTCTTTTTTTTTGTTTTTTTTTTTGATCTCGGAAGATTAAAAAATCAATAATCGGTCTGTTTCTTTAATAGCCTGTCATCATAATGGGCTTGTCGGCATATATTTTATTGAAAGTGGTGTATACAGGAGGATTGTCAAAATGGAAACGATTCTTTCTTTTTTACCGAAAAAATTAAACGAGCAACTCCGGGGTATGACACCGATGATGATCGATAGGATGGAAGAGCTGCGAATTCGGGTTGGAAGGCCGCTTGAGGTCATCGTGGGAGGGAAACCATACTTCTTTTCCTATGAAGTGACCCATCTGGATGCAGATCAATTATTGAATCAAATAGGTCAATTTTCGTTATATACACTTGAGGAAGAATTAAAGCGAGGTTATATAACCATAGCGGGCGGACATCGGGTGGGGCTTGCTGGAAAGGTGATCCTTGAAAATGGGTCGGTCAAAGCGATCAGGGATATATCCTCATTCAATATTCGGGTTGCGCGTGAAAAAATAGGTGCAGCTGAACCACTCACTTCATATTTGTATGACGAAGAATGGCAGCATACTATGTTGATCGGTGCTCCGCAAACGGGAAAAACGACCATATTACGTGATATTGCAAGAATGATATCCAGTGGTAATGAAAAACGCGGCATCGCCTCTCAAAAGGTGGGGATTGTGGACGAGCGCTCGGAAATTGCCGGATGTGTTCATGGAGTGCCGCAGCTCAAATTTGGAACAAGGGTTGATGTGCTCGATGGATGTCCTAAAGCGGAAGGGATGATGATGATGATCCGTTCAATGTCCCCGGATGTATTGATCGTGGATGAAATAGGTCGTGCAGCAGATACACAGGCTGTGCTGGAAGCGGTGAATGCAGGCATTAAACTCATGATAACCACACATGGCCATACACTGGATGAGGTTAAGAAGCGACCTTTTATCGCTGAAATATTAAAGCAAAACATCTTTGAACGTTTTATAGAATTACAGAGAAGTAAATCCGGTAAGCGGAGCTACAAAGTCCTTGATGCAGCGGGGGTTCCCATTTTCTTGGGAGAAGGTGTGAACCCGCATGTTTAAGATAATAGGAGCAGCGATAATTATTATTGCAACTACATGGGCAGGTTTCGAAGCTTCGAAAAAATTAAGTATGAGGCCTCGTCAACTAAGACAACTGAAAGTCGCCATGCAATCGCTTGAAGCTGAAATCATGTATGGTCATACACCCTTGAAAGAAGCGGCAAGGAAACTTTCTAAACAGATGGCCAAACCTTTATCCATCTTTTTCGATACATTTGCAAATCGACTCGAGTCAGGTGAGACCACCGTCAAAGAAGCATGGGATGATAGTTTAAAGAAAATATGGCAATCCCTTGCTTTACAACAGGGAGAATTCGAGATTCTTTCACAGTTTGGGGAGACGCTTGGAAAAAGCGATAAATATCATCAGCAAAAGCAAATCATGCTAACGATGGCACACTTGGAACGGGAAGAGAGCGATGCACTCGACCGCCAGGGGAAATATGAAAAAATGATGAAAAGTCTTGGTTTTTTAACAGGGCTATTATTGATCATCTTGCTGATGTAGGAATATGTGGGGGGAATGGAAATGGGCATTGATGTGGACATCATATTTAAAATAGCGGGTGTGGGGCTAGTTGTGGCATTTCTTCACACGATACTCGATCAGGTTGGGAAGAAGGAATATGCCCAGTGGGTGACACTTTTCGGATTTATCTATATTTTATTCATGGTTGCTTCTGTTGTAGAGGATTTATTTCAAAAAATTAAATCTGTATTTCTATTTCAGTAAGGGAGGGATTCGCGATTGAAATCATAAAAATCGTGGCCATTGCCCTAGTTGCCACCTTTTTGGCACTGATCGTCAAAGAGCAAAAACCAAATTTCGCATTCCTGCTAGTCGTTTTTGCAGGGTGCTCCATCTTTCTTTTTTTAGCTGACAAAATATACGAAATCATTTTAATGTTAGAAAAAATTGCAGTTAATGCGAATGTAAATACCGTGTATCTAGAGACCATCTTAAAAATAATCGGAATTGCCTATATTGCAGAATTCGCTTCTCAAATTACAAAAGATGCGGGGCAAGGCTCGCTAGCTTCCAAAATAGAATTGAGCGGAAAAATCTTGATTCTTGCCATGGCGATTCCGATTTTGACGGTCATTATCGAAACGATTTTACAGATGCTCCCAAGTTAACGGATTATTCCTACTAGTCAATGAGGTGAATGTATGAAGCAGCGGATGCCTTACTTATCCATTCTATTCGTTTTACTCTTTTTTTTGCATGCATCTATTGGACAAGCTGCCGAAAATCCAGAAAATGGCGAAATCGATCAAGAGCCGATCATGCAGTCCGAACTGGTACAAGCCCAAATAGAAAGGCTGGGTGTCGATGAGCTCAAACAATATTGGGATGACATCGTTACGGAATATGGAGGATTCTTACCGGAAAGCCAGAAAGGGAGCTTTATGGATTTTGTCAGCGGCGATAAGAAATTTTCCTTCGACCAATGGATAAAGGGAATGACAAAATTCATCTTTCATGAACTGCTCGTGAATGGAAAGCTGCTGGGATCACTCATTTTATTAACCGTTTTCAGCATGTTCCTCCAGTCTTTGCAGAATGCGTTCGAGCAAAGCTCCGTAAGTAAGGTCGCTTATGCAATCGTTTATATGGTGCTGATCATTTTGGCACTTAACAGTTTTCATGTGGCGATGGAATATACAAAAGATACGATAGATTTGATGATTTCCTTTTTAATGGCGCTCATCCCCTTACTCTTGGCATTGATAGCTGCTTCAGGCGGACTTGTTTCGGCAGCATTCTTTCATCCGGTATTGATGTTTTTGATGAATACAAGCGGCATCTTGATCCAGTTTGTCGTCCTTCCGTTATTATTCTTTGCAGCGATTTTAAGCATAGTCAGCACGCTGACCGAACATTACAAAGTGACTCAGATGGCACAACTTCTCCGTAATTTTGCCATCGGTATCCTCGGAGCATTCATGACCATATTCCTTGGTGTGATCTCCGTTCAGGGAGCATCGTCAGCTGTAGCAGACGGAGTGACCATCAGGACAGCCAAATTCGTGACAGGTAACTTTATACCGGTAATAGGGCGCATGTTTACCGATGCAACGGATACGGTCATCAGTGCCTCCGTTCTTTTGAAAAATACTGTTGGCTTGTCAGGCGTCATCATTCTCTTGCTCATTACCACATTTCCCGCCATAAAAATCTTGATGATTTCTTTTGTATATAAATTGGCAGCGAGTCTTTTACAGCCGCTGGGCGGAGGTCCTGTAATAAAATGCCTTGACATTATAAGTAAAAGCATGATTTATATTTTCGCTGCATTGGCCATTGTCTCACTCATGTTTTTTTTAAGTGTCACGGTCATTATCGCCTCTGGAAACATTACCCTGATGGTTCGTTAGAAAGGAGGAGGGCTTGGTGAGTTTTTTAGCTGGCTGGGTATCCAACATCATCATTTTTGTATTGCTGGCTACTGTGATTGATATGCTTCTTCCCAATTCAGCTTTACAGAAGTATGCAAAAATGGTCATCGGACTTTTACTGATTGCAATCATCATCACTCCTATATTGGGATTATTCAATATGGATTTCGACGATATTCTCACTGCCGCTACTAGTGAATTTGAGGATCAGGAAAAAAAAGATTTAGGAAATTTGACAGAAATGAAGAAAAAAGAAATACAAGCTACCCAGGGTGCATATATTTTAAAACAAATGGCTGTTGACTTACAGGCAGAAGTGGAAGAGGAGCTGATGGTGGATTATAACATGAAGATTAGTTCAATTGATGTAGGGGTCAAGAATGAGGAAGAACCGGGTGTTGATGATCTGCAGAACATAACCATCTCATTGGAAAAGGCAGAAGGGAAAGAAAACTCGGAGATAGAGGCAGTAGCGAAGGTTGATATCAATGCAGATGGCCCATCCACTTCGAATGATGCCAATCTGGATGCTGTCAAAAGGTTTCTGGCAACAAGTTGGTCTGTTGATGAAGAAATCATTGAAATCGCCGGGGAAAGGAAGTGACTGAGTATTGAACAAAGACAAAGGTCCATTATCCTGGCTGCAAAAACTATTAAATAAAGACCCTGACCAAAAAGAGCCTAAGGAAAAAAAACCTTCCCTGTATGTCTATGCTCTAATAGTTGTCCTTTTGGGAGCGGGAATCATGATGGCCGGGAATTTGTTAACCACCAACCAGACTGGACAAACACCTGAAGTGAAGACTGTATTCAATAATGATAAACAGCAGGATGATGAGGGGGATGTTGAAACATTCGGCCAGAAGAAATCAGAATTCAAGACAACAAAAGACTATGAAATATATCTTCAAAATGAAATGAAGGAAGCGCTTGAATCCATCGCAGGCGTCCAGGATGTAAAAGTCGTGATCTACGTCGATGCATCCGAGAAAAAAGTATATGAAAGAAACAAAGTCACCCAAAAACAAGTCACTGAAGAAACCGACCAGGAAGGCGGAAAAAGGACGGTCGAAGACACATCTGTTGATGAACAGCTAGTTTTGGTCAAGAGCGGTGAAAAAGAAGGACCGATCATTTCGGAAACGAAAAAACCTAGTGTACGAGGAGTCCTGGTTGTCGCTAAAGGGGCCGAAAACATTCAAATAAAGAAGTGGATCATCGAGGCTGTCACACGCTCACTTGATGTACCGAGTCACAGGGTTTCTGTCATGCCTAAAAAATAAGGGGGAAAATCTATATGTTATTAAAAAAACAAACCGTTTGGTTATTGACTATGCTAAGTTTGGTCGTTGTGCTTTCAGTCTATTATCTAACCGCTCCTGAAGAAAATGCCGCCGATATGACGGCAACAGAGCAACAAGAAAATAAAGCAGAAACTAAAACTGAGAACAAAGCGGATACAAAAGGGGAAAATAAAAGTGAAAAAGAAACGAACAAAAATACAGAAGGTTCCTCTGTAACCATTGCATCTGGAGATGAGTTCGAATCGTTAAGGATGCAGATCGAAGATGAACGGGCGAAGCTGAATGAAGAATTGACTGCAAAGATGGGCAACACAGAACTATCAGCTGAAGAAAGAGACGAGGCTTATGCAAAAATCGAACAATTAAGTGAAACGAAAGTAAAAGAAAATATCATCGAAAACTTAATAGTTGCCATGGATTACAATGCCGCACTGGTCCGGGTGGACGGTACGGATGTAAAGGT
>NZ_JBHVQU010000186.1:0-3289 GCF_042886655.1 Peribacillus sp. NPDC058002
GTTACATGTGTTAAATCTGTATACGAATCGTTAAAAGGGCTAGGGGTGCTAGTATTCAGGGTCATCCCTACAATGTCCGCCATTCGATCTAGTTTGAATAATGTTCTCTTGGAGGGGAAGGCATTACTTCAAAGCGATACACAAATTGCCATTGGAATCCTGCATTTTAATAACTTGCTTTCTTCTTTAAAAAAGCCCATATCAGAATATGGAGAACAGCGAAAAAAAGCAGCACTTCAAAATCTTCTTATCGATTTTTGTGAAGAGGCCCAGGCTATTTTTGACTGGTCAGAACGAGATGAAGTCCGATTTATAACTACTCGGGGAGCCATTGAAAGGACTACCCACAAATATAAAAAAGCTCCGCTATTAGATGAGATAGCCATGAAAATCGATGTAGTGACCACCATCGGAATAGGATTTGGATATACAGCAAACGAAGCGGAAGTGAGTGCCCGTAAAGCACTTATGAAAGCCAGGCTTAATAAACCGAGTTGCTTTGTGGTTGACATGGATGGAACGGTTTTTGGGCCTGTCGGAAAAGATGGGAGATTGAAATATTCCTTGCGGAGTGATGACCCACATCTAATGAATTTAGCAAAAACAGCTGGGCTCAGTATTGCAACCATAAACAAATTACTTTCCTTTTGTGAGTGCTTTGGCAATAGATGCATCACAGCAAATGATCTTGCTAACGGACTGGGTTTGACGATAAGGAGCGCAAGGAGAATCCTGAATACCCTTGAAAATACGAATCTAGCTGTCATCGTGGGTGAGGAACAGCCCATAAACCGAGGGAGACCCCGGCAGCTATATGAATTCCAATTTTCCAGGGAGTCAGTCAGATAAGGTTTTATTTATTAATAGTGAAGAAAGGAGAACTTTTATGAGAATAGCAATCGGTCAGTTGGCACATGAAACAAATACGTTTTCTCGAGTAAGAACGACAGTCGACTTATTTAAAGTATGGGAATGGACCCAGGGAGAGGAACTTCTCGATAGGCATACTGGTGTATTGGATTATTTGGGTGGGATGATCGATCGGGGAGAAGAGCTGGGGATTGAAATTGTGCCAACCTTTGCAGCCATGGCCAATCCTTCAGGAACGATAACACAGGAAACGTTTCAAAAAGCAAAAAATCTACTAATATCAAGTATCATGAATTCTGGAAAATTGGATGGGATTTGTTTATTTCTTCATGGAGCAGGAGTAGCAGAAGGAGTTGACGATATTGAAGGAGAGATCCTATCGGAATTAAGAAGCGTTTTGGGTTCAAAAATACCAATAGTAGCTGCTTTGGACCTCCATGGTAATATTACGGAAACCATGGTTGAAAAAGCAGATGTACTGCTCGGCAATATAGATTACCCTCATACGGATTCCTATGAAAGGGGGATAGAAGCGATTGATATAACCGCTCGCATGATTCAAGGGAAAGTTAACCCGGAAATGGCTCTATCTAAATTACCATTACTAATTCCTACTACAACCTCCTACTTTTCTCCAATTAAAGAAATCAATGAATGGTGCGAGGAATGGGAAAAGCATCCCGAGGTCCTTGATTGTACCTTATTCCATGGCTTTCCATATTCAGATATCCCTCACGCAGGAGTTTCGGTAATTACCATTACGAATAATGAACCCTCTTTAGCACAAAAAATATCAAATGATATAGCTGCTAGAATTTTTGAAAAGAAAGATGAATTTTATCCAATATTGCCGTCACCAAAGAAAGCCATTTCATATGCATTCTCCCGAAATGAAATGCCCATCATCATTAATGAAGCTTCTGATAACCCTGGTGCTGGTACACCAGGTGATGGCACCTTTTTATTGAAGGAAATGATAGAAGCAAACATTCCAAATAGCTGCTTTGGGTTTATTTTTGATCCAGAAGTAGCAAAAGTGGCCCATAAAGAAGGTGTGGGGTCCCTAATTCATGTCGAATTAGGCGGTAAAACAGATCGTTTACATGGTAACCCTCTAAAAATATCAGCTTATGTAAAAAGCCTATCTGATGGCAAGTTTATTCAGTCCTCACCGATGTGGAATGGAAGCAAGGTGAACCTGGGGAGAAGCGCAAGATTATTGGTTGGTAATGTGGATATCATTGTATGCTCTGTTAATTCCCAGACCTTTGATGAACAAATTTTCCTTCTTCATGGAATAGATGTTGAGAAATCAAGTATTGTTGGTTTGAAATCATCTCACCATTTTCGCGCAGCCTTCATGCCTATTGCTAAAGAAATCATAACAGTCGACTCGCCTGGGTTAAGCAGTGCGAAGTTATCAACCTTTGATTACAAGAATATAAGCAGACCGATTTACCCTTTTGATTCTATTTTAAATCATCAATTAGTCTAACTAATATATAGAGGATGTGGTCAAATGCTAGACGTGATTATAAAAAATGGAAGGGTTTATGATGGAACAGGGAACCCTTGGACGAAAACGGACATTGGAATCGAGGATGGAAGAATTACTTTAATGGGGAATTTAAGCAGCGAACAGGCTGGGCAAACTATAGATGCCAATGGGTTGGCAGTTTCACCAGGATTTATTGACCCTCATGTTCATTCCGATTTACTTTGCACTGTTCCAGAAGTTCATAAAATAAAGGCACTTCAGGGTGTGACTACAGAATTATTTGGCCAGGATGGTATTTCTGTTGCTCCTGTATCAGAAAAAACAAAGCCGTTATGGAAAAAACAATTAGGTGGACTGAATGGCGATATTGGGGAGTGGCCATGGAATAGCATTGATGAATATTTTTCATTTCTAGAAAAGTCAAAAATGATAGGCAACGCAGCTTACCTGGTACCTCATGGCGCGGTTCGTTCCTTGGTCATGGGGTTTGAAGATAGGGTGGCCACTAAACAAGAATTGGAAAAAATGCGTTTGCTGGTCGAGGAAGGAATGCGTATGGGAGCAGTAGGCTTGTCCTCAGGATTGGTATATCCCCCAAATGTTTTCTCCAATAAGGAAGAATTGATTGAAATATGCAAGGGTACCGCGAAATATGATGGCTGTTTCGTTGTCCATATCCGGAATGAAAGCAATCACTCTTTATCAGCTTTAGATGAAGTCATAGATGTTTCCAGACATTCCGGTGTAAGATTACATATTTCTCATTTTAAGATAATTGGCCAAGGAAACAGGGATAAATTTAAGAAAGCACTGGACAAGATGAATGCCGCTAGACAGGAAGGTATTGAAATTACCTTTGATCAATATCCATATTCAGCAGCTTCAACCGTTTTTCATGCCATACTTCCACCTTGGATGCAT
>NZ_JBHVQU010000186.1:3299-7094 GCF_042886655.1 Peribacillus sp. NPDC058002
CATGCAGGCGGAACGGAAGAAACGCTGAAACGATTGAGTATTCCAGAATTCAGAAAAAGAATCTCTGATGAATTTAAAACAAACACAGATTATGAAAATTGGGTTTTGAATTGTGGCTGGAAAAATATCATGATTACCTCCGTTCAAACGGGTTCTAATAAATGCTTAGAAGGTAAGGATATGATTGAAATTTCAGAAATCAGGCAGCAATCCCCTGAAAATGCCGCATTTGATATTCTTATTGAGGAAAAAGGGAATGTAGCAATGGTCATTCATTGGGGCTTTGAGGAAGATGTTTTGCAGAGTATGTGTCATCCGCTGCAAATGGTGGGATCTGATGGGATTTTTGGTGGTAAGCCGCATCCACGATTACACGGGACATTTCCGAGAGTATTAGGCAAATATGTTAGGGAAGAAGGAGCTTTGACGCTTGAACAAGCGATTCGTCGAATGACAGGTGCTCCTGCGCAGCTAATGAGATTAAAGGATAGGGGGTTAATTAAAGAGGGATATCAGGCAGATATTGTTATATTTGATCCCGAAAAAATTAAAGATCGAGCTACATTTGAAGAGCCGCTATTAGAGCCTGAAGGCATACATGTGGTTTATATAAATGGAAAATTAACCGTTTATCATGGGGAATACACAGGAGCACGATATGGGAAGGTGATTAGAAGGTTCCAAAGTTCAAAAATAAATAAAGTGGCAACATTTCAGGATCGATAGATAATACGCATTAATTTGCATATGGAAAGAAAAAAGAAGGATTAGTAGAAAAAGGGAGGAATAAGATGAAGCGTTACATTGGAGGGTCCCAAAATAAGCACTTTATATTATTTTTGCTGTTTGTTGGCTATCTGGTTGATTACTTGGATCGGATGGTCATGAGTGTGGCTGTTGTATCTATTAAGGAAGAATTTAATTTGGATGCTGCTGCTGTCGGGGCAATCTTGAGTAGCTTCTTCTTATCCTATGCCATCATGCAAATACCAGGAGGATGGCTAACAGATAAACTGGGTTCGAGAAAAGTCTTAATATGGTCAATCATTGTATGGTCTGTTTTTACCGTATTTACCGGTTTTGCCTGGTCTCTTATTTCGTTACTCGTCATACGTTTTCTTTTCGGGCTCGGTCAAGGAGGATATCCTTCCGCTTCCCAAAAAGGGCTAGCGGATTATTTTCCCCGGGATGAAAGGCCAAAGGCTTCTGCTTACTTGATGTCATCCAATTACTTTGGGATGGCACTTGCCCCGCTGGTGGCTGCGCCGATGATTTTATTTATGGGCTGGAGAAACATGTTTTATGTAATCGGATTGCTAGGAATATTGTTAACGATAGCTTTCTGGGTATATTTTAAACCAAAAGAAAGCACTGCTCCATTAAAAGACACTAGTGTTCCAATGAAGGAATTGCTTATGAATTCCGGATTGTGGAAAATAACTGTCATGTGGTTTGCTGCCGGAATAGTAAATTGGGGACTTTCCTCCTGGATTCCATCTTATTTGATGGAAGCTAGAGGAATGGATCTGTTGTCCATGGGTTTTTATGCAGCATTACCGGGTATCTCAACGGGAGTTGCCATGTTGTTCAGTGGATGGCTTCTTGACAGGTTTTTTAATAATTTGGAAAAATATTATGCGGCATTTGGCATGCTTATGTCTGGGATATTCCTATATTTGATGTTTACATCGACCTCCTTAGTAGCTGCAATGGTTTATTTGAATCTTTGTATGGTCTTTAAAAGCTTTGCCTTTACAGTTGCTTTTGCTTTGCCGCATAAAATCATGTCTAAAAAGGTTATCGGTTCCGCAATGGGTGTAATTAATATGGGGGCACAGGCCGCAGGTTTCATATCACCTCTTGTCATGGGCTTTATCATCACCCTTACAGGATCCTATAATGGGGCATTTTGGTTCTTGATCGCTTGTTCCGCCATTTCAATAATTGCTGCGCTGTCCATTAAAAAGAATCATCATATGGAGCAACCAAAAGATGTTGACTTATTAGCATAGTAGATGAAAAGGCGACGTATACCTGTCAAAAACGAAAACAATATGGAAAGAAAAAACCCTGGGATTTGGCCTTGAAAACCAATCCCGGGGTTTTTGGCCTTATTTAAGAAGACTCGAAAATAAGCAGGTTTATCTCTTTCCGCCCATTCATTGAAATATTTGTAGTTTTTTATAGTATCCTCAGCTACAGTACAAGCCGTTTTATAGTAAAGGCATATCGTATAACGAGGGGGAAATCTTGAAAAACTTAGAACAAGCATTTATTCTTCTATTGTTTTTTCATCCAAGTAAACCCATCTCCCTAGTAACAAATTTTTAAAAAAGGAGACGTTTAGGGAATGTGGCCAATTAAAAATGGTAAGGAAAGGATACATCAGCCGAATAAAAGTACAATACTGTCCAAGCAAGAGATGAAAGCCATTGAGTCCTGGATATCTCAAATAGGGATATTCCAAATTTATAAAACCGCTGGACAAAAAGTATCTACCGCCAGAAAAACGCTAAAGTTCAAGTATAAAATGATCGGGCATGGTTTAAACCGGGTCGTCTATGATTTAAATAATGGCTATATTTTAAAAATTGCATTGTCAGAAGTAGGATTAATAAGCAATGCAAATGAAGCTTATATATATAATAACTGTAATGAGGAAGTCAAAAAGTATTTATGTCCGGTTAAGGAGCATGGGACGGGCTGGATTATCATGAAAAAGGTGGACACGAAAGTGCCGTTTGTAATCAAGGAATATACGAAACTGATCAAGGTGGAATTAAAATTACTGAGGCACGGTATTATACCAATAGATTTGCGTTTAGAGAATGTCGGATATAACGAGAATGATGAAATGGTCGTCATTGATTACGGTCTATTCACCATGGATCTCAAAAGCCCTGTGCTGCGATGGTTTGTTTGATGATGGGGCTATCCTAATAAAATTCAAAATGGTAGTTTACAATGAGGTGATTTGGCGAAGCGGTGAATCTTGTGGACGTTCTTGATTTTATCGAATTGTCTAAATGAAAAAAGCATGTTACGAAGGACTTTTTGTGCAACATGCTTTTTTATCTAGTTTAAAGAATCATAACTGATGACACAACGCTTGCCACTTTTTTATCATTTTGAAATAAATCTGCGAGTACATAAGCAGTTTTTTTTCCGATTCTGTCTACTTTTGCTTCAACCTGTACGTCTCCTAATCTCACTGGTCGATGAAAGGTAGTATGTAAATCAATGGATGCGAAGGATTGTCCGATACTTAATTTAGAGGATATCGCATAAGCCATCATGATATCTGCTGCAGAAGTGACAAATCCACCCATTGCTACGCCAATTCCGTTAATAAACTTTTCATCTACTTTCCATACACCTCTCGCAATTCCATCCTGGGCATAATTTGCTTCAATCTGTAATGTTAGATCACAATTCGGAGGTTGTTTCCCCTCTGTTAAAACTTGTAAAAGTTCATGCCCTTTAAGTGATTTCCCCATTAAATTACCCCCCCCTTGAATAAGTTGAAACTACAGAATATTCTAACATACATATTGATGTTAAATGTCAATGAAGTTGTTAAGTTTACAAATAAAGTAAAAAAATACGAAAAAGAGAGCGGATATCTGAAATTAACTGGAATGTTTTTTAGAAAAACTTTAGGCAAAATGGCTTTTCATCGAATTTGCCTACCTACTAATAGTTTTTTTGCTTAAGCTCTTTTCGTAAAGATTGTTGTTTTTAAAACTAAACGATTTAAGGTTGATTGGAGCGCAAGTGCGAGACTCCTGCGGGAGC
>NZ_JBHVQU010000187.1:0-7069 GCF_042886655.1 Peribacillus sp. NPDC058002
TTCAAGTACTTTCCTTATTTCTTCATATCTCCTGTACTTCCGGTAAACCCGTGAAGTAAAAGAACAGCTCTTTTTCCACCTCTGTATGTGAATGACTCAGGTGCTTTCACTTTCATCTATCTAGGACCTTCTTTCTTTGCTCATGTTGATAAATAGAATCTAAATGATTTTCGAAAAAAAATCAATTAATACCCCTTGAGTAGTGATTCTTCTATCCTATTCCGAATTTTCATTAAAACAATTAAATCATGTATATTGTATCCTTACCACACTCTTAACAACTCATCCGTTCCGAAGCACATTTTACTATGATTAAAATTATTTAGCAATCGTCATTTAACCATTTTTTTTAAGAAAAGTAAAATGCACCTTGTGATACGATGTACACCATATTACACTAAAAATGAAAAGGAGGAGAATTTATTTGGATAAAGAATTAATGAAGGGAAGCATTGACCTCCTTTTACTTTCACTTCTCTCACAAAAAAGGCTATACGGCTATGAAATCACGAAGATCTTGAAGGAAATGAGCATGGGAAAATATCAAATAAGTGAAGGCACCCTCTACTCCGCCCTTAAACGATTAGAAAAAAAGGAATTCATAACAGGCCATTGGAAAGAGTCAGATTCAGGCCGCAGGAAATATTATCACGTCACCGAAAATGGACAAACCGAACTTGAAAGGAAACGAGAATGCTTTTACTTCCTGGAAAAATTAGTCCGGAAAAGCGCAGAGCAATTCTAAACAAAATAAAAAGCTCCCTGCACCCATTACTTGGAAAGGCGCAGGAAGCTTTTTTTTGCTGAGTTTTGGGCTGTTTACTCGTGAATCCATACTGCACTCATGATTTCACACCGTTTACTCGTGAGTTTCGCACTTTTACTCGTGAGTTTCGCACTTTTACTCGTGAGTTTCGCACTTTTACTCGTGAATTTTGCACTTTTACTCGTGAATTTATACTACACTCATGATTTCGCACCGCTTACTCGTGAATTTATACTACACTCATGATTTCGCACCGTTTACTCGTGAGTTACTCCGTTCACGCAAAAAAAAGACCTAATTAGGTCTTTTTTTGTCTATTCCTTTATGCTTGCGATAATTGGCGCAAGAGAGCTTCATACAATCCCCTTGAACATGCGGGCCATATTTTTCACGAAAAGCCTCGAGGCAATAGCATTTATCTTTTTCTTTTTTGGTTCCATCCATCGAGTGCATCCCTCCTAGCTTTAACTGGAGACTACACGTTTCTCCAGCTCTACGTTAATTCGTCCCAACAGTACGGCACCAATTGACTGAATGATCGTTTTAACGATGATTTGGCCGATGACCGCAGCGGGTACTGCTTCCCATGGCAATATATTGGCACCTAATGGACTTAGGCCAATCACGACAAATATCACCGAATCGAAAAACCCTCCAACGATTCCGCTGTAAAACACTCTCCAACTCATCGGGAGTTTTAAACGGGTATATATTTCCGTATCCGCTGTTTCTGCGACCACGAACGATAATGCGGAAGCAAATACAATCAATAACGTATCTCCTAATAAAAATGATACACACGCAGATAAAATAAGTGCAGTGACGATACATATATAGGTCTTTGCGCGGCCGAATTTATTCTGGACGAGATCTCGAAAGATGAAGGTTCCCCCGATGAGCAATGTACCCATCGGAATGATGAACATGCCAAAATGCAATGGCGCAAAAGCTGCTGTAACCACATTCGCCGTGATGATGGATACTAAATACAATAAAATTCTTAACATTTCTTAATTCTCCTTATACAGAAAAAACAGCACCCTAAGAAAGAGCACTGTTCCCCTTAGTTTTTTTGAGAGGGTAGCTAGAACCTCTTCCGCCCGAGCGGATTATCATTTTCCTTATTTATCGTAGCTTGAAAGCGATTGGAAATCAAGAAGTTTCCATATGGCTTGCACGGACAATGGTCAATTCAATGACTCTGGCGATTTTTGTCGCAGAAAACTGCTAGACCAGCTGTATATGAAAAGCCGAAAATGATTGATAGAATAATGTTACGATCTTGATATGAGGTATAAACGCGAGGAGGAAAAAGATGATAAAAAAACCATCGTTTGTTCATGCTATTTATATCGCAACCACACCAGAGAAGCTTTGGGAAGCCCTGACGAGCGGTGAAGTCACGAAGAGGTACCATTTTGGATGCCAAGTCCAGTCTGACTGGCAAGAAGGCTCAAGCGTTACATATATGCTGGAAGATGGGCGTATTACTGATCATGGTAAAGTACTCAAGTGTGAGCCGCTGCACCTGCTCTCGTTCACATGGAACATGCCAGGAGACGAAACACCTCGCGAGCAGCCTACTCGGGTCACTTTTATACTGCAGCCCATGGATGATTCGACTTTGAAATTAACGCTTAGGCATGAAGAGCTTCTGGAGACGGATTTCGTATATGATGATCATACCTTTGAAGGCTTGTATAATGGATGGCCAGCAATTCTAAGTAACCTGAAGAGCTTGCTTGAAACGGGACGGACCCTGCCGCCGATAACAGTAGATCGGGATAATTAAGTGGTAGTGGAAAACTTAAAAAAATTGAAAGAGAGTTGATAGTGATGGATACGCAAATAATCACGAAGTTTAAAATAGCCAAACCAACCAATGAAGTGTTTGAAGCCATAGTGGACCCAGAAAGAATCGGGAATTTCTGGTTCTCATCGAGTTCTGAAAGATGGGAACAAGGCAGGACGCTTACATTGAGATATAACGAATACGATGCTGAAGTGGCCATTCATGTATTGGAAGTAGAGGAAAATAGGAAAATCGTATTCTCATGGGGAGGAATTGATCAAGAAACGATTGTTACAATTACCCTAAAAGAGTCGGATAAAATGAGTACAATTATTGAAGTGAACGAATCAGGTTTGGAAGAGGACGATCCCGAATTGATAAATAAAATGATAGGACAAAAGGAAGGTTGGGTTTATACATTAACTTGTTTAAAGGGTTACTTAGAAAATGGGGTTAATACTTTGAGAGCATCCATAATTTTTTAATTCGTAAAGGGTGCTGGTTCAGATTAGATAGATCACTAAAAATGCAATTGGGCGTCCTGACTCCCGGCACAATGATACTTATGTTTTTTAAGCATGTTGGGTCCTATTGAGTCTTACCTTCTTTCCTTAATCAAGGTCAAAGAAAGCATACGGGAGGAGAAAAAACTCAAGGATGAATATCACACTTGAGTTTTACTTTCCGTATGGTTGGACATGACATTCAATCGGAAATCACTTTTAGATATATGCCCTTCGAAGCTTTTTCATAGGCTTCCATCCCCATTTTCTTGACTCTTTCTGATAAACTGGATGCTCTTAATAATTGGGTTCCTTCAATAACGGAAGGATCAATAAGGCGCACTTTATTTTTCCGATGTAAATCGTATTCCAATTGATTTTCTATCACGTTTACGTTACCATGGATCCGTTTTAACAGATTTTTCACCTCATGGTCTTCAGTGGAGCTTAACAAGGACATAACTTCTTCATCTGTACCGAGTAAGTCATCAAGGCTGATCAGATTTTTAGCCAAAGCCAATTTTAAGGTCTTTGCCAATACATCATAGCCATATATATTAAGTGGGTTCATGAAAAAATCAATAACTTCACTGTAATACGTTTTCACAAACCATTCCGCCGATTCAATATTATCCAGATACATCCTTCCATTTATTATGATTACATGGTCTAAGAAGTCTTGAACGGATTCCAGTGTGATATGTCCATATTGATACATATCCCGGAGAGTATAATCTACCCGATCGGCGCATAACTCAGGTGCTGGCTGTTCAAGCAATTCCCATTTTGATTGAACTATGACTTCACAATCAAATCCATACTTCTTCAGTATAAATGGGATTTCTGATTCCATAATGACATGAGCATATATCTTTTCATGATAATCTTCATCCTTACAATCCAAAACAAAATCAATAACATGTGAGAATGCAGTATGGGATACGTCATGCAGCAAGCCCGCGATTTGTTCCTCCAATGAACCTCCAAGCGCTTTAATTAAAATCATCACACCAAGTGAATGGTCAAATCGTGTAACGTCCCACTTCTCATTAACTAAATAACTTGCCCCGCCTTGATGTATCCCCTTTAATCTTTGGACGGGTTTGCTTAGAATCAGCTCTTCAATAACTCCCTCTACAATGTGTTTCCCATAGATACTATCCAAAACTATCAATAACTGCCGCCTCCCCCATTAGTAGGTGGTTCTGTAAAAATTATTTCCCCCTTTTCATTTTGCTCATATTGCCTTTTTGCCAATTTTATTATTTCTTCTTCATCATTCAAATCGATATCCCCTGGATTGACCTCATCAATTCCTTCTATTAGTATTACCTGATCTGGTTGATTCACTTTAAAAATGTCTTCTACAGGTTTCGTTTTATCTTTATACGGTTTAGTGAATAAAAAATAGCCGGTCAAGACTATGATAATTGAACCGAAAATACCGAATTTCTTTTTCATTTATTCATCCCCTCCAACGCTCTATCAATACCTCCATAATACCACAAAAGGTAATTAATGGTATTTAAATAAGCACAGCCCATATTTAGTTGGTTCCTTTTTTCTGTTACATGACATGTAATATTCCCTAGGCAATGTCCTGCATCCTCTCCTTTGCAACATAGGCGAAATTCCAGTTTACTAAATGGTAAAGTCCCCCTGAAAAAACAGTACTTTATAATATGATCCAATAGTTGACATTTAAAAATCAGTGAGGTATCCTTTTTATTAACCAGTGGTCAATAAATAAGGGGGTCTCAAGATGTCGCCAAGGAAATCGGCAGGTAAAGAACTGTCCAGGGACATGGTCTTGAATGAAGCCAGAAACCTTTTTGCAACGTTAGGGTATTCGAATGTCTCAATGAGGCAATTGGCTAAATCATTGGAATGCAGCCATGGAGCCATATATTATCATTTTAAAAATAAGGCAGAAATATTTTATAGTTTGGTGAAAACGGATTTTTCCGTTTTAAATACTTTAATCGATGATATCATCATGTCGGAAAATGACCCTTCTGTAAAAATGGAAAAGATTTTATTGTGCTTCTTGGAGTTCGGTTTAACCCAACAGAATCATTATTCCATCATGTTTTTATCGAAGGAAAAAGAAATTCAGCAGTTACTTCAATTCGATTCCAATAAAACATATGAAAAGCTAATCCAGTCCCTGACGGACCTAACGGACAACAAATTGAATCCTGCATCCATATGGTCGATTTTTCTTTCTCTTCACGGATTCATCAC
Source organism: Peribacillus sp. NPDC058002 (assembly GCF_042886655.1). Classification (NCBI taxonomy): domain Bacteria; kingdom Bacillati; phylum Bacillota; class Bacilli; order Caryophanales; family Bacillaceae; genus Peribacillus; species Peribacillus sp. NPDC058002. The sequence goes on from NZ_JBHVQU010000187.1 coordinate 5,306, forward strand.
TTTTTATATTAATTCTGAACTATCTTATGAAGATGTTAAAGGCTTAGCTGATTTTCATGTAAAAAATATCATCGGAAACATCATATAATTTTTCCGAACATCATTGACCATCGGTCAAATAAACATTGGGGGTTTTAAAATGGTAAAGAAATTCCTTCATATTGAAGGACTCATGGTTCTTTTAGCTGTGATTTACATCTATTCGTTATATGAATTCAGCTGGTGGATATTCCTGTTATTGATTTTGTCTCCTGATGTTTCCATGCTGGCCTACCTGATCAATGATCGAATTGGAGCAAAGGTTTATAACCTATTTCACACTTATACCCTGTCCATCTTCATGATTTTGCTTGCCATTTTTCTAAAGTTCGATGCATTGTTGATGATTGGTTTAATTTGGACCGCACATATTGGAATGGATCGCTTATTTGGGTATGGCCTCAAATACACAACTTCCTTCAAAGCTACACATATTCAAAGGCTGTAAAAAGCTTAAAAGGCAGTGTGATTACTCCATCACACTGCCTTTTGCTCACTTTTCTTTATACGCCCCGCTTGTTGCCCCATATATAGGTATGCAGCTGGGGGAGCACTTTCACATCATTCAATTCATCATCTGCTATCACTTTGTCTATTAACTCTTCGTACTTCTTCAAAAGACCGCTGATCAATTGACGATCATCCGCCGTCCTGCTATCGTCATTGCCGACCTGCAAATAAAAAGGAATATCCGGGTAACGGCCATGTACATGTTTGGCATATTGATAATCTTCCTCATTAAAGACGACAATCTTCAATGAGACATGGTTTTCAGGATTTCGATTGGCAAGGTTCAAGAGGATTTGATCGAGCACCGTAAAGTCCGTGTTCATTTTAGAGCTCGGCGGCTTAGGTGAAATCGTCAGTTCATCAATATCGAGAAACCAATCCTGCCATCGGCTCCCTTGTGTTTCGACACCTATCTTCATTTTATTTTCATGCAAGATCGCTATCAACCCGTTTAGGTTTTTCAGCAGAGCCGGGTTTCCGCCTGATATCGTCACGAAGGAAAAACCGGAACCCCCAATTCGCTTCAGCTCATCCCATATTTCTCTAGCAGTCATTTGGACGGTATCTTCCTTACCGGTGCCATCCCAAGTAAATGCGGAATCACACCAGGCACATGAATAATCGCAGCCGGCCGTCCGAACGAACATGGTTTTTTGACCAATGACCATTCCCTCACCTTGGATGGTCGGTCCGAAGATTTCCATAACCGGGAGTTTACTCACTTTCCATCCACTCCCGTCTGGCTTCGGCATAGCTTGTCGGCGTTTCGTATAGTCGAACAAATTCGACTCTAGCACCCTCATATTCTTTTAATGAAAGGGCTTCGGCCATTTTTTCATAAATCCAGACAACCATATTTTCAGCTGTTGTATTCATGAGCGGCAGGGTTTCATTCAAATAACGATGATCCAGGTGGATTTCAATTTCATTTTTCCATATATCCTTGATGTCCCCGAAATCTATCATCAAACCGCGTGAATCCGTATATCCGCTCAATCCGAATATGACCTTATATGTGTGGCCATGCAGGTTCTTGCATTTTCCTTCATAGTCATGCAGATGGTGCGCCGCGTCAAAGGTGAATTCCTTACTCACGAGAACCCTCTTGGTTGTATACTTCAATTGGCTGCGCTGAATGTCTTCATCTATTTTTTGGAGTTTATCCACTATTGTAAAACCGTACATCATGAAAGCACCACCCGTCTGCTTACATAG
>NZ_JBHVQU010000188.1:0-7041 GCF_042886655.1 Peribacillus sp. NPDC058002
GTAGTGATACTGTGAATAGTAGTCGTATATAACGTTTTGCAGGATCTTAAGCAGTGATTTATCGAATGTATCGAATTCAGTTTGGTAACTATTTAAAACAGTGACAAATTTCCCTTCCATGTTTTCGAAATAATGGATAAGAAAGTTCTTGTAATATTCACTATCACTATTGCTTTTATTCGAAATGCATGGATCGCCGGTTTGAATGGATTTATCAAGCATCGCTTTGATGGATTTAGGCAGCTTTGCTTTTTTGAACTGGTTCAGTGTATAGATATCGTAGGTAAATGAAAGTCCTAATTGATTGGAATAAAAATCTACGGCACAGTCCAATGTATAGATTAAGGGAGTTTTAAAGTCCTTGCTGTTTGCAATTTCCTCTGATATCTCCAATTGATATTCCTCGGATGTTAAATACGCAGCAAATTTCATTTTTGAACTGCTTATGCTGAATACTTCATAAACGGCTGCATCTTGTTTTTCAATTTCAATTTCGATATTAAAAAATTTAAAATGTTTTAAACGGTAAAAAGCAATCGGTGCTAATAGGAAAAGCAATATCCAAACAAGGTAAAGAAATAACGTGTTAAAGATGATTTGATAAAATTCAGAAGTAACGATCGGTTCGATGATTAACGATATCAATGTATGTTCAAAGCCCTGAGATATTGGGGGATTTGTAGCAGGGCCAACAGCTTCCTCTGGCTTTTTCAAAGTTTGGATACCTAATTGAGCCATTGCAACGAGCGTATAAACAAAAATTAAAATTGTCCCAATCACATAAAATTTTGGCATGAATCCTATAATCCTGTCGAAAACAGAAATCCGCTTATCTTTCTGCTCCTCTATAGCCAATGTGGTTTCTCCTTTTAAGATTATTAATATCAGGAAAAGTCTACAGGGACTTAGAAATTCCTGGAGACTATCTATTTAATTTATATGATTGTAATTGTGTGAAAATACGTAAAATTCGTATAATTATTGACATATTCCAAAATACTTTCGACGTTTTCATTAAAATTAAAAATATTTCGTCGTTAAAAATGCCCAACCTCTTCATTGAAAATGAAAGGATGAGCAAAAGTTAAGGTGATTTATTTAGGACGGCCCCTTTATCGCAAATTCTTCGACCTTCCTTAAAAACAGCTCCATGGCTTTTGAGGCTTCGAGGTCTAACTTTTTCACGATTGAAAAAGGTCTTATAATGGGCTCATTTTTCAAATGAAAGGTTTTCAATTCATTGGACTTCAGTTCTTTTTGTACAGTCAATCGAGATAACAGGGCAATGCCAAGCCCAGCCATCACCGCTTCCTTCACTCCTTGGATACTGGTGAAAATAAACGTTTTCTTTATATTTAACTCCAGGCTACTCAGAAGTTTATCGGAATATGTACGGGTTCCCGATCCTTGCTCCCTGAGCACCCATGTTTGGTTTTGGAGCAATGTGCCCTCGATGAGATCCATTTGTGAAAGTGGATGAACCGGGGGGACGACGACAATCATCTCGTCATTCATGAATGGTCTGACATCAATATCCTTATAATTCGTTTCACCTTCAATCAAGCCTATATCAAGCTTATTCGAACGTATTCCTTGTATGACTTCATTTGAATTCGAGATGATGATTTGTATGTCCACCATCGGATATAGAGCCGCAAATTCCGCTAAATCTTTTGTCAGGTAGTATTCCCCTATCGTATAGCTTGCACCTATTTTCATCGTTCCGCTAACCACGTTATTAAATTCATTTATTTCTCTTATTGCTGTCTCATAATGATCAAGCATTTGCTTAGCATGTCTATACAAAATTTTTCCCGGCTCTGTTATTTGTACTTGTTTGGGAGAACGATAAATTAATTTCGTCCCTAACTCATTTTCCAGATTTCTTATGTGAAGACTGACTCCCGGCTGCGACAAGTTCAGAATGTCCCCTGCTCTTGAAAAGTTTTTCTGTTCGATTACGGTGACGAATACTTTTAACGGATCCATGGCTGCCTCCCTTATTTATTTATGTGTTTCATTTTATCATAAGTAAAAGTAATCTTTGAAATAGCAAAAATATATTTCACTTATTTTTAATTTAGATTTAAAGTTAAGGCATCAACAAAGATGGAGTGATCACACTGGAACAAACAAACGTCGAAACCCAAAAACTTGGATTTACAAAAGGAATAGCATTGACTTTGCTAATCGCCATTGCTGCAAAATACTTAGCGGAGCTTCCATTCCTTCATATAATGGGACAGTTAGTCATTGCGATACTGATTGGTGTTGTATGGAAAGCGATCATTGGAGTCCCAGCTTACACCGTTGCAGGGACAAATTATTCAAGTAAAGTCCTTTTGAGAATGGGCATTATCTTATTGGGAATGCGCCTGAACCTAAAGGATATATTTAATGCCGGTCCGAAAACATTTGCAGTGGGTGCCATTTGTCTTGGATTTGCTATATTGGTAGTTTATGGATTGACCCGTCTTTTTAAAGTGGAGAAAAAGCTAGGCATATTGACAGCTTGCGGAACGGGAATTTGTGGCGCTGCAGCCATCTTGGCAATTTCCTCCCAAATAAAAGCAAAAGAAAAAGATACAGCAATAGCCGTGGCGACGGTTGCTGTTTTAGGTACAACCTTCACTTTCGGTTATACAATCCTATATCCATTATTGGAGTTATCCGATCAAGGATATGGTATATTCTCGGGTGCGACACTCCATGAAATCGCTCATGTCATCGCTGCAGCGGCACCAGGGGGAAATGAGGCAGTCGACTTGGCAGTCGTGGTCAAATTGACAAGGGTGGCCCTGCTCATTCCCGTTGCCATTTTAATCGGATTCATCATGAATTGGAAAAATCGATCAATAGAAAACGGAAAGAGATTTTCCTGGAAGTCCATTCAAATACCTTGGTTTATTTTTGGATTTTTGTTAATGAGTGCCCTTTATTCTACAGGTGCAGTTCCTGAAACCATAGCCGATAAACTTGTTATGCTTTCCTATATCCTCATGGCTATGGCCATGGCAGGACTAGGATTGAATATTGACCTCGTAACCTTTAGGAAATATGGCGGTAAACCTTTTATAGCTGGACTGATCGGCTCTATATTATTGACTTGTCTCGGGTATGTATTAGTTCAGGTTTTCCATTTAAATTAAGTTTTCGATTAAAACAAGCATCCCTTAATCGGCATGCTTGTTTTTTTCCATTGGATGCGGAATATTGGCACCGTAAAAAATTTCATCCATCTCCGTTCGAAGCCTTTCTATAATTTCTTGCCTATCTTTTGCATTCAGTTTTTCCTCTGTATAGCCGAATAGGTAATTATTAATATCGAATCTTTTCAGCTTACATTTTGTATGGAATATATTTTCCTGGTATACATTCACATCAATCATGTCATATAAACCCTTCACTTCATCAGGAATATAGTTTTGAATGGAATTAATATCGTGATCAATGAACAATTTCCGCCCATCTTTATCTCTCGTAAAGCCTCTTACTCGGTAATCGATCGTGATAATGTCGGTATCGAAGGAATGAATGAGATAATTAAGGGCTTTAAGAGGTGATATTTCCCCACAAGTAGAGACATCGATATCGGCCCTGAATGTGCTAATGCCTTCATTTGGATGGAATTCAGGATATGTATGTACGGTAATATGGCTTTTATCCAGTTGCATGACCACATTATCAGGTAAAGGCCCTGGTGATTCTTCATAAGTTCCTGTAGGTACTTCTACGACAGGACCTTCTGAAACAAGTATTGTTACACTTGCTCCTTGAGGGACATAATCCTGTTTGGCCGTATTTAAAACATGTGCCCCTATTAAATCAGAAACATTGTGCAAGATCTTCGAAAGCCGCTCTGCATTATATTGTTCATCGATATAATCCAGGTAGGCCTCTCTCTCTTCCCTCGTTTTTGTATAACATATATCATACATATTAAAGCTTAAAGATTTCGTAAGATTATTAAAGCCATGAAGTTCAATACGTTGCTCTGGTGTAAGTTTCATGATTGATTCCCCTTATATTTTTTTACGACTACCCTTATAGTTACCCTTTTTCTGAAATAAAAAACTAAGTCTGCCAGTCTGAGCTTCTGACTTCCAATCGGTAATTGTCATTTCTGGCCAAGAAAGAGCCATTGCATTAACATGCAATGGCTCTTTTGATTTAGGCAGTATGCGTTTTTTTCTTTTTTATCGGTGAAAGAATTCGTTCCAGCCATCCTAGTATCAGATCTGAGAGAATGGCCATCAATGCCGTCGGAATTGCTCCTGCAAGTATGATTGCCGTTCCATTTGAAGCATTCGTTCCCCTGACAATGATATCCCCCAGTCCGCCTGCGCCTACGAATGTACCGACCGCGGTTACTCCAATTGCAACGACAAGCGCTGTGCGTAAGCCAGCCATGATGACAGACAGAGATAATGGCAGTTCGACCAATCTTAGTAACTGGAGCTTCGTCATCCCCATTGCCTTGCCAGATTCTATATAAGCATGATCGATACTTGTAATTCCGACATAAGTGTTTCTCAAGATTGGCAGTAAGGAATATAAAAACAATGATAAGATAACCGTATTTGTTCCTAACCCCATTACTAGCATCAGGAGAGCGAGCATAGCCAATGCTGGCGTGGTTTGTATGACATTCGTTATTGAAAATACCCAATTGCTCAATTTCTTATGTTTCGCGATGAAAATGCCTATCGGGATGGCTACGATTGCTGCAAATAAAACTCCATAGGCGGACATTAAAAAGTGGCGATAAAATTCAGTAAGTACATACATCCAATTTTGGGAATAATAAGTTCCCAGCTGTTGCAAGGTTTCCATTAGTGTGCACCTCCCATTTATTCAAAGTATTTATGTGCTTTAAGGAATTCCGATGCTACGACCGATGGTTCCTTCAAGTTCCCATCCACTTCATAGTTCAGTTCCTGCATGGTTTCAGTAGTGATTTCACCAATTAACTTGTTAAGCTCTTCTTCAATTTCAGGATATCGTTCCAATAATTCTTCGGTAACGACCGGCGAACAGTCATATGGAGGGAAATATTGTTTATCATCTTCCAAAAGCTTCAAATCATTAACCTTAATCCTTCCATCTGAGGAGTATGCAAGGACAATATCCATCTGACCATTTTTGACTGCATCGTATACCAAGCCAATCTGCATCGGATAAGTTTCCCCAAATTCCAATCCATATGTATCGACGAACCCTTTATAACCATCGCCTTTTCTTTTCAGCCAAGCACTGTCTACACCTAACCTTAAATTATCTGCATCCTTTTCCAGATCCGATATTTTCTGATACCCCTTTTCCTCTGCCAATTCATTTGAAATCGTAAAGGCATAAGTGTTATCGAATCCGTAAGAATCAAAAAATTTGAACCCATATTGTTTTTTGAATTCCCTTTGAACGATTTCCATCGCCTTTACTGGATCCTTTTCAATGTCCTGTCCCAGCACACTCGTTAAATCAGTCCCTGTATATCGAGTTGCGGCTATGTCTATGTCACCGGTTTCCATCGCCTTTTGCTGAACGAAATTGGAACCTAGATTTTTAATGATTTTCGTATCAACTTCCGTATTCCTTTCAAGGAGTTGAGCGATCATGTTCGCCAAGATCTCGGATTCGGTCATGCTTTGGGCACCGATCTTTACAGTAGTTTCAGAAGATGACCCTAAACCAGGCAAGGAGCAGCCGGTGATCACTAATGAACAAACTAAAAGGGTCATGAAAATTGTACGTCTCATTTTTTTATACATGGTAATCCTCCTCAAGCAGCTTCCTTCATACCTTTCAAACCTTTTGGTACGACTTTTCGTTCAATGATCGAGAATACATAATCCACCAGGATAGCCATGATGATTACCGGAACTGCACCTGCGATGATATATTCTGTTTGGTATAAATTCAAACCGATAAAAATGTAATCTCCAAGTCCCCCGCCTCCAATAAAGGAAGCTAAGGTGGCCCATCCAATTAAATAGACGGAAGCCGTCCGGATGCCAGCCATAATGACGGAAAGTGCAAGCGGGAATTCAACCAGACGAATTCTCTCCCAGCTTGTCATCCCGATTCCGCGTCCGGATTCCAGAAGATTTTCATTTACGCCTTTAATGCCTGTGTATGTATTTCTGAGAATGGGTAAAACGGAATAGAAAAATAACGCAATGATTGCGGGTGTTTTCCCAACCCCGAGGAAAGGAATGAAAAAGGCTAGAACCGCTAAGCTCGGCAATGTCTGCATAATGTTTGCCATTCCGATTATTATCGAAGAGGTCCTTTTCATTCGCGTCAACATGATCCCTAGTGGTACGGCAATTATTATTCCAAGGAAAACAGCGATCAAGGATACATATAAGTGCTCCCATGCCTTGTAAACCAATTCTTGCCAGTTCGTTTGTAAAAAATCGAGCAAAGTTACCATCTCATTCACCTCCTAAATCATTTCTGCCATTTCTTCCATTAGATTTTCTTCTTCTCCCCAGATACTGTCATATACGATGTCCACCAATGTAGCCCTGGTGACGATCCCGACCAAATGTTTATTGTGGTCAACTACCGGCACGTATTTGAATCCTCGTTTTAAAATCTTCTGAACGGAATCGCGGATTAAAGTATCCTGTTTCACTGAATAGACTTCAGTATTGATTACTTCACTGATATATTTAGCCTTTTTACGATATTCACTGATCGTTTCAACATCCACGAACCCTTTCAACACATTTTGCTCATCGACCACAAGTAAAGAATCTACCCGTTTCTCGCGCATGATCGTAATTGCATCTGTAAGCGATTTTTCCTCTGTAATGGATATTGGGTTTCGACTCATGATCTGTTCAACCAACTCAACATTCGGTCTTGTTTGAAGCAGGCGATCTTTGCCGATGAATTCTTCCACAAACTCATTGGCAGGGTTTCTGAGGATTTCATCCGGTGTTCCCACTTGGACGATTTCACCAGCTTTTAAGATGACGATCCTGTCGGCTAGTTTAATGGCCTCATCCATATCATGGGTAACAAAAACAATTGTTT
>NZ_JBHVQU010000189.1:0-7009 GCF_042886655.1 Peribacillus sp. NPDC058002
AAAAATCATTGTAAGGACTTAACTAAAATGTGTCCATGAAACTATACTAACTCCAGTTGTTAAGATGTACTTACTCAGAGTGTGTTGGGGAGGATAATAAATTCGATTATGAACTCTATTAATCCGGTAATGCAATGATTGAATATGGAATATAATTGATCCTTGGAGTAGGCGGAGCTGGCTTATCATCTAGGTTAAATAAAGTGTTATTTCATAGGCAGAAATAGATTATCAAATTCAGTTTCAAAAATAAGGAAAAAAGGATGGATTTCATGAAAAAAATAATCGGTTTATCTATATGTATTGTGCTTATTGTTTTCCTCATTTTTCAGCAGAAACATTCTATATCTAACCATAAAGAAAAGATATACGTTGAAGATTTTAAAGGGGCCAATGATTCAGCGAAGATTCAGGCTGCCATCGATCATGCTAAGGCCAATAAATTAAAGACGGTTATGCTGGATGATAGGAAGTACACAATTTCATCACCGATCATCGTCAGGAAAGGTGTTAAGCTGCAATTTGGTTACGGAACGAAATTCATTGTAAAGGGAAACTTCAGGGTGCTTGAGCTTGAGCGGAATGCTTCCATTGAAGGTGCTTATGTAGTGATAAATGATGCTGAATTTAATTCAGAGGTCATTTACTTAGATGGTAAGTATAAATATTATAATACCTGGAACAAAACGCATGTGAAGGATGTAAATATTATAAATTGGTCTGAAAGTAATCAGGGTACTGGGATATCTTTCTATGCTGGCGGTAAAGAACATGAGATTTCTTTCGTGAATTTTGAAAATATCAAGGTTGCAGGGATGGAGACTGGAGTAAAGTTAATAGCTGAAGAACCGTCTTCTGGTAAGGCCTGGATCAATGCCAATCGTTTTTTGAATCTATCATTAGAAGATTGTGTGAATATGATTTACATAGATAGTAACTCTACCATACCGAATGAGGTTAGTGGTAATCAATTTACCAACTTACAGATACAGCCTTCAGGCAAAACAAAGAGCATTTTGAAGATAAGTGGGCAATACAATAATTTTGAGGGAATGGTTTGGGATCTGGACAAAGTCACACTTCAAAACGAGGTTATTGAATTTACGGAAAATAGCATGGGCACTACTATTGATATCCCATCCTTACCAATGAGCCGAATCACTGACAGAGGTCAGGCCAATATCTTGAATCAATAAATAAAAGCGAAAAGGGTGGTTAGCTAATAGATAGGCACTCACCCTGAAATGCAAATTGGAGATAACATTAATGATCATTAATTTACTGGTACTATTGCTCCTTATCTATGGGGAATAATCCTTTCCTCTTTGGATAACAAGTTAATATGCCAGTTTTTTTATATTTAATAGTCAGAGCTTTGAAGTGATAATTTGGCCTTGATCATTAATACTCACTTTCCACTTTGTTCCGTTTGGAGAAGCCATTGTTACAGCTTTCCCTTTTTGAAGTTCTATATCTCCATATAATGTTCCGCCAGTAGTCGGCAACCAAGCTGCACCTTGCTGTAGGGATGATCTTGCAAAGATGCGATTAATCCGGAATCGTTTGTGATCTTGTGTATACCCGCTTAATGTCAGTTTAATTTTATAAAGCGTTTCTGCTCTTGCTTCAGAGATCACCGTGTTACCGGCATTAAATGGGAGATTTTTTGCTATGATCCAAGGTCCATTTAAGCTTTGTTGATATTCAATCAATACGCGACTGGGACTTTCATTCCATCCAAAATAAAGACCAAAGCAATTTAACATTTTAATGGGCTGTTTGGTAAAATCCAATTCTATCACAACCGGTTGGGAACTGGGAACATCGAGGTAATTTACACTTTGCTCATCGAGTAAATTGAAGCAATTATTGATATTTCCTCCATAAGGAGCCTTGCCAGAAAGCTGACGGACAGCATAGCGGACGTTTGCATTTACTAAGATATCGTCTTGATTCCCGACCAGATGGGCTTTTCCTAAGGCAAGAGGTGGATATACTTGGAGAGATTCTTCATGAGGGGAGGTGCATCGATTGTATTGGCCGCGATCAAGGATGGATGTGGATACCTGATTCGAGCTTAGGTAGTTGTGATGGGAAGTGGAGGAGAACTCAATCACGAGCGGGGGATCATCCATACGGTAGGTATCCCATATGATGCCTTCAAATATATTATAAGCACCTGAGCATCGTATGACTTTTTTCGTTTGTTTTCGGCATTGAACTTGAAGTCCAGTAAAGGTGTTGCCGGAAATTTCGTAAGGTAGGTCACTGTTTCCTACAATCTCGATACCGTACTGGCAGCCATCTATAAAAATGGACTCGAAGGAGTTGGCATTAATCCAGCAGGGGGTATCTACATTTGATAGTTTTTCGGTTTTTAAAAAGAGTGCTGTATGGAAGTTTGTGATTTGGAGGGAGCTAGCCTTAAAGAAACTGATGAAATCCCATGCTTTGTTACAGTATAAATGGATGGCTATACCTTGATACGTTGTTGTACGGTTAATGATATTGATATTGGATATAGATGTATGATTATGGATCTCTATTTGCTGCGCCCCGGAAAGAAAGATGACGGATGAATTGAAGCTATTATCCACTACTTCAATCGTCCCGCCGGAGAGGGAAGCATCCTTCTGTAGCTCAAAAACCTGGAAATTACCTTTAACTATTAATGTTATCGTCGGGTCAATTTCAAGATGGACATTTTGCTTAATGACAATGGGGGAGGAGAGGGTATATTGCTTCTTCCCTGTAATGGCAACTTTAGAGTAGTTATTATCTACACAATAATCAATCGCTGCCTGAATGGCTGGTGAATTATCCGCTAGATTTGGGTTGGCGCCGAAACAATCTATATTAGCAACCTCCCTGTTCTGGCAATCCTCAGGGAGGTTGAGTGGGTCTGCCATATATAACACTCCTTTTATGGTGATATTATATAGCATATGCTTGTCCAAAAAAGTATGTATAGGTATAAAAAACAAAAAACAAACGAGGTCATCGTTTGTTTTTTGTTCATTTATAGGTTTTCAGTGTAGAATGAATCATATTCGAGAGGGAGAAGGATTCTTCTACCTTTTGTCTTGCTTTGCTTCCCAAGCGTTGTCTTAAATCCACATTATCTTGAAGTGTTTTAATTTGTTTGGCAAATTCCTGTTCTGAATGTTGGGAAATGAGAATCCCGGTTTCATGGTCCACAACCGCTTCTTTAATGCCGCCTACATCCACTGACATAATTGGCGTTCCTGTTGCCATTGCTTCCAGGACAACCATTGGAAAAACCTCTCTAAGTGATGTTAAAAGAAGTAAGTCCATATTGCATATAAATTCATATGGATTGGAGGCATTGCCTAGTAGCATCACTTTATGGCGTAACTTTAAGTCTTTAATCATTTTTTCTACAAATTCTCGCTCCGGTCCATCTCCAGCAATATAAAACTTCACATTAGGTACATCCTTTAACTCATTAACGATTTTCAAGAAAAGTTCATGATTTTTCTCTTTTGATAAACGGGCTAAAATTCCCACATTGAAGGTTTCTTTAGGCTGTAGCTGTTTAAACGAAAAGTGTTCAACATCCACACCATTGTAAATGGTCCGAATAAGCTCATTCCTAACACCCAGCTGAAGTAAGTTATCTCTTTCAAAATTACTGACAGCAATGATTTGCTCAACATTTTTATTCAGCACCCTTTTAAATAGAAAGGGCAACTTTTTTTCTAGAATGGTTACATTATGCTTGGTGTACACCAGTTTGATATTTCTTCTGGTCAGTTTCTTGATGGCGATCGAGTATAGCAGCATTCGTAAACTATTGGCATGAATGACATCGATATGTTTTAAGCTAACTTCTTTAGTTAGTGTTTTAAGGTTGGCAAGGTGATTCTTTAAGCTTAAAGGAATGAATTGTTGTTTGTTATGAATTTGCTTGTACAATTCACCCGTCGCAGCAGCAGAGTAAAACGTCATGTTTTCATCCTGGAGATGATTTTCCAATTTGCAAAAGTACATCTCAGCGCCGCCAATTATGAGCTTATCTGTAAGTAGCAGGACATTGTTCATATACCTTATTTCCCTCCATTTAGTAAAGAGGCAGGCTGTGAACCTCTGTTTTTGTTGTATGCGTTATAGGCGTATTTGCTAAAATAAAAGTTAGCTTTAATAAAGTTTAATTTTTCCTGGCTTCGTAAAAGCCTCCAATACCGGTAGGCAGCCTTAAATTTATTTCTTGAAGTAGAGTTACTTACAATTCGATACTTGGATAAGACTTTCGGTAAGCCGTGAGCTATATATCCTTGTCTTAAGAGTAACAGCCATAATGCAGTATCCTCTGGCTGAATATCAGGCATTTCAATATGCTTGATTTGCAGCCTATCAAGCATCACTGTTAAACAGCCAATCGTTGTATTTCCAATCAGATGCTTATAATCCACAGCTTTAGGTGCCTTTACTTCAACATCAAGAGAATTTCCTTCTTCATCTATTAAAGAATAAGAGGTGAAAGAGAAAGCGAGATTTCCCTTTTGCATAAATGCAACTTGTTCTTCCAATTTAGTCGGAAGCCATAGATCATCACTATCTAGGAACGCGATATAATCTCCATGGGCTTCTTTAATGGCTATATTCCTTGCCCTGGCGGCCCCGACATTCTTGGATAAAGGGATAAGTCTTATCCGTGAATCATTCTCAGCATAGGATTTAATGACAGAAGCCGAGTCATCCTTTGATTGATCATCAACAATGATCATTTCCCAGTTATAGTAGGTTTGATTTTGGACAGTTTTTATCGTTTCTGTAATAAAAGACTTGCTGTTATACGAAGGAGTGATCACGGAAACTAAAGGTCTGTCATCCTTTTTGCTGTAGGTCACTATATTCCACCTCTTTTCTCTCATATACAGATATATATTTTAAAGTTAGTGCTAAAAAGGAAAAAAATGCTTCATTAATCATGAGTGAAAGTGACATCATCTGTATTAAGAAAGCAAAAAGAGTAAGCACAATAAAGGGCTTTTCTTTGTGTAATTTAGTCTTGAATAAGGTGAGTATGAGCATCAATAGAAAGGAAAGGTAAAAAAGAAAACCAATGATTCCAGACTCTACTAAAACCTCCAGATACGTATTATGAACATATAGCTTTTCATTATGCTCGAAGGCGTAATAATCGGAAAAGTTGAATGCACCGATGCCAAAAAGGGGATTTGACATAAAGTAGTTGATCGCCTGCTCCCATAATTCAAACCTGCCGCTGCCACCATCAGTTGAAAAGTCAGTAATGCGGCTCGTGATGATTTCATTGAAATCTATTTTGATAAGAGACCCAGCAACAAATATCACCGTTAGAAATATTAAGGAAACTGCTAACATTTTAATTTTTTTGGAGAAATTAGCTAAAAGCATGTACAAAACGACCACCAGTACAAGAGCTAAAATTCCACCTCTTGAAAAAGTAAGAAGAGAAGTAATCATACATAGGAGGAAGCCAATTGAATGCTTGAATCCCTTTAAATTGGTTAAATAAAAGGAAAAAAAGATTGTGTTAAAAAAAATGAAGATGTTTGGGTCATCCAGTAAACCGATTAATCTTGGATAATCCCGGTCTAATAATAATCCATATGATGTAATCTCAACACCTGTCGGGAATCTGCCTGTCACCTGTATTCCTATGATGTATAATAATAGACTGCTAATGTTAAAGATGATCCCGACATTTGCAATCGAATTCTCAATGGCACTTAACGTTGTTAGTTCCAATACATATCTCATGATGAAATAACAGCCAAGTACGAGTATCACCCCTAGGATGACCCGAATGCTCGATTCAGGATACTGAGAAAACGCGCCGCTCAGACAATAGGTGAAATAAAATAAAAGCAATAGAATTTCATAATGATAAAGGGTATGAAAATAAAAATCCCGAAAATGAATGCAGAAGAAGATTGCTAGAAAAATCATGTAAATTTTTAAAGAAAAACCGATGGATATATTATATTTACTGAGCGTAATAAAAAATAACAAGAGAAAGACTGACCACATAGAGGTGTTTTTATTAATTAGCAATCTTTCCATTCTCTTTTTGTCTCCCATCTAGTAAATGTTTGGCGTCATTTTTCTTTTTTATGAAGCCAACGATTAATTCCTTGCTGCTCTTATCAAGCAGCAAAATTAGAGCAGTGACGAAAATGATGCTAGAAATCATCGCTATAAAAGGATACTTGGATAATAAGTTGTGCATCAGGATGAAACTAATCGAAAAGAAGGTGCCATACGGCAGGATGACCTGGAAGAATACCTTTCTTTTTTCTGGGTTGGCAGCGACATAGCCAATGAATGAGACAATTTCCATGGTTAGGACGGCAAAAGCTGAACCAGCGACAGCATAGTTGATGCTCAGAAAATAGAAGGAAACCAATCCGATGGTGATGGTAATGAATTGGATAATTGTACGACGGTTCTGTAATCCCCTTGTCGTAAGGCCATCAGCAATGGCAATGTTAAAGCCTTGCAGAACGATTATAAAGGCCAATATTTTTAAAGGCTGAACCGCAGATCCCCACTCGGCTCCGAATAAAATCGTCACGAGATAAGTGGCCAAGTGGAATAAGGTTAAAGTCATGCACATGCCTATATAGGACATGATTTTCATTTGCAGGATATTCAATCTTGTGTGTTCTGCAAGCTCCCCTTGATTGTATCGCTTAAATAAAAGCGGAAAAAAAGCGCCTGCGATGACCCCTGGTATTTGGTATAAAGCAGAAGGAATCCGATAGGCTACAGCAAAGAGACCGACAAGCGCTAATGGCAGTGTTTTTTCCAGCACCAATGGACCCAATTGTGGGGTTAGCATAATAAATAACCCACTGATTAAAAACGGACTAAGATTCATTAATAATTGTTTTTCAAAAGGAGATTTCCATTTTATTTCCGCTTTTTTCAGCAGTAAATAAAGGCTGTAAAATCCACCGGCTAAATAAGAGAATCCATATAAAAAGGCTGCTAGATGCACATC
>NZ_JBHVQU010000190.1:0-6996 GCF_042886655.1 Peribacillus sp. NPDC058002
GACTCCGATGGAATATCTTGCATCGGGTCTTAAATTACATGGGGGAGCCATGGGAGGGATTGTAATTGCGTCCCAAGCCGTACGTAAGGCGGGAACCATACAAATAACAGGCGTTTATGGCGGACGTTATAATGGATTCCCCCTAGGAGATATTTTCCAAAGAAACGTGGATATTAAAACCGGACAGGCTCCTGTTATTCCATATATGCCCTACCTTTATAAACTAATATCAGAAGGAAAAGTAGATCCTGGCGATGTTGTAACCCATGTACTTCCAATTGACCAAGCAAAGCATGGGTATGAAGTATTTGATACAAGGACAGATGGATGTATTAAAGTGGTCCTTAAGCCATAAAGATGGTTGTTTTCATTTGGAAAAATAGATTTTACAACTATGGGTATGGACTATGAGTAAGAAGGGAAGGTATCAAACCCTTTTTTAAATTTTTTGGAGTAATTTTTACTTCTGTATGAAATACGCATAGAAGAAGATTTAAGAAAAGTGAACACCCCTGTCTTGAGAGGTACATTTACCTTATTCAAATTAAGCACAAGAAAAGACGATTTTGCCCACATTAAGGGAAAATCGTCTTTTTTTGGTGCTCTAAGCTATCTTTTTTCAGAGGTTTTTTCATTAAGTAAAACCCACGACCTACAAAAACTAAAAGTGGCAAATTAGTTATAGGGTTATTGTTTCTTTTACTTTTTTCGTTTGGATTTATATCATATACTCTTTCTTTTCTTTGGAGATCAAAATCAGAAAAGGTTATAGCAATAAGTGGACTCATTCTGCGAATCATTCGGCATATACTCTTTTATAGTAAAATCCTTAACAATCGTGATAGGAATTTTAGTTTGTTATTTTGATTTACCAAATGTTTTTTTAAAAAATTCAAATCCAATCGATCCATCAACTTTCAAAACAAGAGAAGCATCAAAAGGCTTCTTTTCTTTTGCCTTTGGTTTCATACCTTTGATCACACTTGTTTTCTTGTTGGTGCATAAATCTTTCACATGTTTTTCTGTCACTTTCTTTAAGCGTTTGAGAGGGGAATGTCTGTTTACACCCACTTGCATATTCCGAGCATCCAAGTAAAATGAAATGTGATCAAAGCGTTACGATGACTGATATCCGAAGAAGATTATCCTTAATAGCTTCCAAATATTATCTCTTTGTCCTCTCCAATAAACGATCTATGGAATCCTGTATATGGCTGGAGATTGCAATCTCGGCTCTATATACATCCCTTGTCCGGATGGCCTCAATGATTTCCATATGTTCTGATGGTGCGTCTTTTTGGTCGATTTCACCTTTGACATGATAAAACCGGCCTATATGAAGATGGCAGTGCATGCCTTTATACGCTTCATATAAAAATGAGTTTCCTCCAGCTTGCATGATGGCATGGTGAAATTGTTGATCTAAATGAGTGAAATCGAGTATTTTTTTGTTGGAAGCACCTGTGTTTGTGGAAAACATTTCATCTGTAAGCGCGGCCATTTCTTCCGTCGCGCTTATATTATTTAAGCGGATCATATTACGGACCGCATGCGTCTCCAGTAATATCCGGGCCTCTAGCATTTTCGCCATATTTTCCGCATCTAATATGTCACTGACACGATACCCCTTATTCGGTTCCAAAACGACTAAGTTCTCGGAATGAAGTCGAGACAATGCTTCTCTGAGAGGTATGGCGCTAATGTTGATTTCCCGGGTTAAATGGCTGATATTGATTTTTTGGCCCGGTGATAAATCCCATTCAAAAATCTTTTCCTTTAATAAATTGTATACATATTCCGTTGTCTCTCCGCGTTCTTTTTCTTTTATCATCGAAATGCCCCTAACTTGAAAAAATTCTATGAGAAAAAGTGTTATTGCATATTGATGTAACAACCTAAATTATAACTGAAGCAACTTAAAACGTGTTTACCCTATCAGTAAGATAAGGTGAATCCATATTGATATCAAGAATAGACAGTTTGGAAAGAGACCGACTAGTCTGCTGGAAAGCTGTAAAAATATATCTTCCTTACTGATAATTATATATGATATTTAATAGAATTTGGGAGGATTATATATAAAATTATCCGGATAATTGTGAAAAAATTAATCTGTATTCATTATTTTTTGTTAAAAACACTGTAATATCAATGTTTTTTAATAATAGACAGAATTTTTTTAATTTTAAATGTTTACACAATTGTATATTATATGATATATTTTCGGAAACGATTACATATGATTTTTGAAATGGCATTCTATAAGATAAACAGTTTGCTAAAGAGCATTGATAGGCAGACAAAATCATGAATTTGAAATGAAAGCGCTTTATAGAGAGCGTTTTCCTGATTGAATTTATTCCATCTATTAGCAGAAATAACTGTGAAGTGAAAAAAGTGATCGTTATTTTTCAAAGGAGGAATCTTCAATGAGCACATCGCTTAGTCGAAAAAATGCACTTTATGGCCATTTCATAAATGGGCAATGGATATCCGATCAACATACAATCGCTGTTAAGAACAAATATAACAAAGAAGAAATTGCCCAGATTGGCAGGGCATCCCGCGAAATTGTTTCTGAAGCGGTGACCAATGCCTTGGAAACCTTTAATACGAGAAAGCTAGATTCCGATCAACGCTACGAGATTTTAATGCGTGCAGCGGAAATCGCGAAAGAAAGAAAAGAAGAGTTGGCGATGATTCTGGTTCAGGAAGTCGGTAAAGTATTGAAGGACGCCAGAGGGGAAATCGATAGAGGAATTCAAACAATGATTGCATCAGCGGAAGAAGCAAAACGGATTGCTGGTACGGGTGTCCCTTTGGGGCAGTCTGGAAATGACAATAAGATGGCTTTCACCATCCGGGTTCCTGTTGGAGTTATCGGTGCAATCACCCCGTTTAACTTCCCGTTCAATCTCACCATCCACAAGGTGGCACCTGCTTTGGCAGCGGGAAATACAATCGTGTTGAAGCCGGCTGAACTGACGCCGCTCATTGCATGCAAGATAGCAGAAATCTTTTCCGAAGCTGGATTGCCCGCAGGTTTTCTGAATGTGGTCAACGGGTTTGGGCAGGAAACAGGTCAATACCTTTTGGAGGATGAACGAATTGCGATGTTCACTTTTACAGGGAGTCCCGGCGTAGGCCGGCATATTAAGAGCAGTACGGGAATTCGTAAGGTTACCTTGGAATTAGGGAATAACTCCCCAAATATCATTCACAAGGATGTCCCTGATTTAGACAGAGCAGTTGAGCTCTGTGTCACGCGGGGGTATGTGAATGCAGGGCATCTACGTTCATAGAGATATCTGCGATGTGTTTGTGGAGAAGGCAGTCAAGGTGGCAAAGGGCTTGAAGGTCGGAAATCCTGCAGATCCTTCCACGGACATTGGTCCCATGATTTCCGAGAAGGAAGCAAGGCGTGCAGAGGAATGGATTCAGGAAGCCGGGCGTCTAGGGGCCAAAGTGGTATATGGAGGGAAAAGGAGGGAATCGATCCTGGAACCTACTATATTAATAGATGTGAAACCGGAAATGAAGGTAGTCTGCCAGGAAGTGTTCGCACCGGTGATCAGCATCATTCCTTTCGATAGAATCGAGGAGGCTTTCTATCAGGCCAATGATACGAAGTTCGGCTTACAAGTTGGTTTATTTACATCCGATATCACTTTGGCCATGCGGGCAACACAGGAACTTCATTTTGGCGGTGTGATCATCAATGATGTTTCTACATACCGTGCCGATATCATGCCGTATGGAGGCGTGAAGGACAGCGGAATTGGCAAAGAAGGACCGCATTATGCCATGCAAGAGATGACAGACGAAAAACTTGTCGTCATCAATCTATAGACTTTGGAGGTAAGGGATATGAGAAACACATGGGATTTTTATTCTACCGAAAGAATCGTATTTGGAAACGGGGCGATCGGGCAATTGGATTCAATCCTGCAAAGGCTAAAGGCGAAAAACATTTTGCTCGTTACTGACCCAGGGATCAAAAACGCTGGTATCGTGGACAGAATTTCATCGTTGTTGGAGCAAGCAAATTACGAAACAGTTATCTATGACCAGGTCGTACCGGAGCCGCCTGTACTTTCGGCGATGGACTGTTTTAAGTTTGCGGAATCTCAAATGGATATTGATGCAGTAATTGGCCTTGGCGGAGGAAGCAGCATTGATATGGCCAAAATCGTCGCCTTGTTGGTCGCCCATGGAGGGCATCCCCTGGATTATTATGGCGGGGAAAACCAGGTTCCCGGTCCAATCGCCCCTCTTGTAGCGATTCCGACGACGGCTGGAACCGGTTCGGAAGTGACATCAGTAGCGGTATTGACCGATGTGGAAAATAACCTGAAAGTTGGTATCTCGGATAACTACCTAAGACCAACCGTTGCTCTGCTTGATCCAGAATTAACGTTAGGGCTTCCCGCTTATGTTACAGCTTGTTCTGGAATTGATGCTCTGTCACATGCGATAGAGGCATACACAGCCAAACCTTCTGCATATATCCAGGCAGAAGGAAACATTTTATTCCAAGGTTCAATCCCCATTAGCGATGCACTCGCCTATAGAGCTATTGAATTGATTGCAACAAACCTGCCGCTTGCTGTGCAGCAAGGGAGCAATCTCGAGGCCCGTTCCAATATGCTAATGGGCAGCCTGCTTGCTGGAATGTCCTTTTCAAATGCAGGTACGGCTGCAGCCCATGCATTGGCTTACCCAATCGGAGGGCTTGTGAAGTCACCGCATGGAGAGGTGACCGGGCTCTTGCTTCCATATGTCATGGAATATAATGCAGTTGTAGAAACAGAAAAAATGGTGAGGATTTCCCAAGCATTCAATGTGAACTCGGATGGCCTCTCCGATAAGGAAGCCGCTTTGGCTGCTTCAAAAGCTGTGCTTACCCTGCTTGGGGAAATTGGACTGCCTACAAAGCTGACGGAGATTGGGATCAAAGAAGAGGATATTCCCGAAATTGCTGAGAAGACCCTCCAAATCGATCGCCTGATTCGGAATAACCCAAGAGTGCCAACCCAGCACAGTTTAGAAGAATTACTTAGAAAAGCTTTATAGATTACTTGGAGGAATGGTGTCCCTGGAAGGTTAAGCATCATTCATGATGGATTTGCAGACCGGGGCGGAAAGGGTTTCACTATCTAATAGAATATAAAAGGGGAGGAAGATGAAAATGTCACTTATGCCTTTTACATATAGTATGCCGACACGGGTGGAGTGCGGTAACGGAATATCTGGAAAAACAGGGGAACTAATTAAGGATTTAGGTGTATCGAGTGTGCTGATCGTAACAGATAAAGGGGTTAGAGGAGCCGGTCTCTTACAAGGCATTGAAAAATCCCTTGCTTCGGCAAACCTTTATTTTGAGATTTACGATGAGGTGGAGCCTAATCCATCGGCTCAAACAATCCAACAGGGTACAGTGTATCTTAACCAGCAAAAGCTGGAGGCGGTTCTGGCTGTAGGCGGAGGAAGCAGCATTGACACAGCCAAGGGCATCGCGGCAATGGCTACTAATCCCGGCCATATCCTGGATTATGAAGGAGTTGGAAAGATTTCCAACCATCCGCTCCCGATCATAGCAATCCCGACTACGGCTGGAACTGGCAGTGAAGCTACTAATTCGACAGTGGTAACGAATAAGGACACCTCTTTTAAATTAGGAGTACTTAGTTCACTTCTGTTTCCAAAGCTAGCTATATTGGATCCTGCCCTTACATTGAATTTGCCTCAAGAGATCACTGCAGCAACTGGTATGGATGCTCTTACTCATGCAATTGAATCTTATACCTCAAAATCTGCCAACCCTGTCAGCAAGGCTTTCGCGATGCAGGCCATTAAGATGATCGGTGAAAATTTAACGCGATCGTACTTTGTTGGAACGGACATGGAAAGCAGGGAAAACATGCTTGTAGCCTCCCTGTTAGCTGGTGCAGCCTTTTCACAATCCCGACTGGGTAATGTACACGCCATTTCCCATACATTTGGAGGAGTCTTTAATATCCCGCATGGAATCGCAAATGCGGCACTATTGCCATTCGTGATGAGATTCAATCTGCCGGCATGTGAAGACCAGTATAGGGAAATTGCAATAGCTTTAGGAATGGATGTAAGCGGTTTATCCAATGCGC
Source organism: Peribacillus sp. NPDC058002 (assembly GCF_042886655.1). Lineage (NCBI taxonomy): Bacteria > Bacillati > Bacillota > Bacilli > Caryophanales > Bacillaceae > Peribacillus > Peribacillus sp. NPDC058002. The sequence continues at coordinate 6,147 of NZ_JBHVQU010000190.1, forward strand.
AAGCAGCCGAGAAAGCAATCGAAACCATCGTCGAAATGAATCGGAGCATGAATATTCCTCTAAATATTAAAGAGCTTGGAGTCTCATTGGACGTTTTGCCGAAATTAGTGGAAGATTCCATGCGAAGCGGAAACGTGGTCGTTAATCCAAGGCTGACGAAGGCATCGGATATCCAACTGATTATAGAGAAGGCTTATGAGGGGGATTTTGAAGGTTTTAATAATGGTAATCGCAATGCAAGCAGTGCCAAAAGTTCAGAAACGGCCATCGTGAATGTATAAAAACCAATCAATTTGATAATCACCTGGAATTTCAGGGGATTTCGAATCAGTTTCCCCTTTTCAACTTTTTTCGGACATATGGATTTCCCGCAGCATTTTTTCTACCTGAATATAATTTTCTAATGAGGTGACGTATGAAAAAGACCAATGGAAGATGGCTTGTAGTGGTACTCCTTTTCGTCGCAACAACAATCAATTATATGGATAGGGCAATTCTTGGCATTGCAGGACCCTCGATGATGAAGGATCTTTCGCTTTCGGCAGTCGAATTCGGGATATTGGGGTCAGCGTTCTTTTGGTCGTATGCCTTAATGCAGATCCCGGTCGGGGTAATCGTTGATAAATTGGGGGCACGCTTAACGTATTCGATTGCCATCGTTTGGTGGTCGCTCTGTACGGTGTTTACTGGAATGGGACGTTCGCTTGGCGGACTGATCGGTATCCGCGTTTTAATGGGAATCGGAGAGGCTCCAGCGTTTCCGACCAATACGCGCGTTATTTCAGACTGGCTGCCGTCACACGAACGGGGCATTGCAAACGGGATTTTTAATTCTGGTACAGCTATCGGG
>NZ_JBHVQU010000191.1:0-6965 GCF_042886655.1 Peribacillus sp. NPDC058002
GGCTTATAGTCATTCTCCAGTTTCTCCACCCTATTCAGAATCTCTGTACGTCCGGTATTGAACTTATTCGATAATGCTGAAAGAATTCCTAGACTTTCGGAATAATCGTTCAATGCCCTGAAGCCGCACTTAAAATAGAGACGGGTATGCTCTTTCTGCTTTTCCGTTTTGAAAATTTTTATTAAGCCAATCTCACCTGTACGCTCTACATGGGTTCCACCGCAAGGGTTATATTCGATTCCTTCAATCTCGACAATACGGATATTCTCTGAAACTTTAGGCATTTTGACGACAGGAAGTGTTTGTAATTGCTCGTTTGTCACGTAATAGATAAGTATTTCGCGATTCTCGATGATATATTGATTAACTAGCTTTTCAGCAGCAGCCGTATGTTCTTCAGTCCATTGAACTCCTGACATTATATCGATCGTTACATATTCGTTTCCAAGGTGAAAGCTGACCGTATTAGAGTAGAACAGTTCCCTGCAGACAGCAGAGAGTAAATGCTGGCCGCTATGCTGTTGCATATGATCGAAGCGACGGGACCAATCAAGTTCACAGTGGACGATTTCTGAATCTGGCCTTTTTTCCGTCTTATGCAGAATCGTTCCATCATTGCCTTTTTTAACGTCAAGAACGGTGATCCCTTCTATTAAACCAGTATCTGCAGGCTGACCGCCCCCTTCGGGATAAAAAGCGGTTTCTTCAAGAGTGATGTAATAAAAGCCATCTTTTTCAAAGCTCTCCTGAATTTTGGTATCCCATTGGGAAGTCTTTGTGGATGTGTAATACAATTTTTTTGTCATGAATGATTTCTTTTTCCTTTCTGTTGATCATTAAATTATATCATCGAAATACCTGAGTATGAAATTGTGGATTTGGATGAATAAGTCAGGTAAATAAGTAAACTTTATGACAAATTTTAAATAAATTGTGCAAGATGGCAATATTCTATTTATCAGACTAGCCCTTATGATGTAAAATATTCCTTAAAGAATATACTTTAGACCTAATAAAAAATGAATTAAACAGTTTTGCATAGTCTAAAAGTCATTGTTGAAATTATTGGGAGTAGGATGACAGTAGGGTCGTTTAGGTAGAAAGGGTTAAGTGATAAGAAGTGAATCTTGTAAATATGGAAAAATACAAAAATAGCTTATTTGGGAATATAAAAAACAAACTATCTGATTGGTTAGAGCTGGATGCAGGGGAGACCATTCCTGCCCAAGAGATATTCCGTTTTCTGCATTCAATCAAAGGAACGGCTGGTACCCTGCAATTGTGTGGACTTATGGCCATCACCGAACAGCTATTGGAAGGGATGGATGAAGATAGTGAGCAGGTCTGGGATCGGACGGAACTTAGTAATTTCCTTTTTGAGCTCATTGAACATACATATGAATATGAGCATTTTGATGAAGTTGAAATAAAAGCAAAACCTGTCCGCGATTCACAAGCCCCGCTCATCCAGATCATTGATGATGATATTTCCATGTTGATTTTATTGAAAGATCTATTGGAGGATAAGGGATGGATGGTCATAACGAACGCCGACCCTGTCAAAGCGACAAATCAATACTTTGAAATGCAGCCGGATTGCCTAATTCTTGATATTCAGTTACCTGCAAAGGATGGTTTTCAAATCCTTCAGGAGATTCATCTTCATAACGAGAAATATTTCATACCGAAGATCATGATCAGCATTCAGAACGATAAAGATTCCCGGATAAAAGCATTCAAGATGGGTGCGGATGATTTTATTGGTAAGCCGATTGATATCGATGAGTTTATTGTAAAGATGGAAAGGCATATACAGCGGAAGAAAACCTTTGATCAATCGGTGCTTATTGATGAGTTGACACAGGTATATAATAGAAGATTCCTAGAAGATACACTGCCACGCTATTTTAATGATTATAAGCGGTCAGGGCGTCATTTTTCGATAAGCATCATTGATCTAGATCACTTTAAAAGGGTGAATGATCAATATGGACATTCGGTGGGCGACTTTGTACTGGCTGAGTTTGCCCGATTCATGAAAAGCAATATAAGGAATTCGGACTTGATTTGCCGGTATGGAGGGGAAGAATTCGTCATTATTTTCCCCGATACATCGAATGATGAAGCTAAACACAAGTTAACAAAGTTAATCAAGGACTTTTCTGCAAAGAAATTCAACCAGAATGGTCGCACATTTTCTGTTACATTTTCTGCGGGTGTTTTTACGGTTGATAATGAAGATGTTACGCCCAAGAAGGCATTGGAGGAAGCCGACACTTCTTTATATGAAGCGAAACGCTCAGGCCGCGGAAGAGTTGGAAGCATGCAAATAGCGGGAAATAACAAGAAATCCCTCAATGTGTCCGTTATCGATGATGATTTCATTATCCGGACCATCTTAACTAAAGCCTTGCATTCGCTTCAAATTCCGCATTTTGATTTGAATATCGCTGTATATGAAGATGGTCCATCATTTTTGAAATCCAATCGAGCAAAAGAAGATGTAGGGCATTTTTTAATCCTGGATGGAGTGATGCCCATCATGGATGGAATTGAAGTGCTGCAAAATGTGAAACAAAGCAGTAATGCTGAGTTTTTCACCGTTTTAATGCTAACTGGAAGGAAAAGTACAAATGATATTGCAAATGCTTTGAAACTTGGTGCGGATGATTATGTAACGAAACCATTTAGCATTAGGGAACTTCAGGCTAGGATAGAGCGTCTATTGACGAAGTTAATTTAACTAGGCAAGGGGATTTTACGGTCATGTATTGCGATGGAATTCCATCTGCAAAATGGTGCATGAACACTTCAGGAGTCAAGTCACCAATCGCATGAGGGTTAATTAGGAGGATGAATGATGAAGCGTATTTTATTAGCGGAAGATGAGGAAGTGTTACGAATGCTAGTAGTTGATACTTTAGAAGATGAAGATTATGACGTTGACGAAGCAGCGGATGGAATGGAGGCCGTACAGCTTCTCGAAAGCAATACGTACGATCTTATAATTCTTGATTATATGATGCCCGGATATACCGGATTGGAAATCATTGAAAAAATCCAGTCGTCTGAAATTAAAAACCAAGGGAAAATCTTGATGTTATCTGCAAAAAGCCAACAATTTGAACAAGAAAGGATATTGGAAGCGGGTGCAGATTATTTCATGTCCAAACCATTTAGCCCGTTAAAATTAATAGAAAAAATCGAGGTCATTTTGCATGAAACTGAATCCTTACTTTACTAAGAGCCTTTCTAGGCAAGTAGTTTCTTTAATGACGGGTTGCATCATTTTATTTATTGTCGGAACAGGGGTTTTATTTTATTTTTTGCAGTCTTTGAATGCTGAATATATCCAACAGAGGCAAAGCATTGTGGATAAACAATTGATGATGGATGAAATATTCGATCAATTTAATACCGTCTTTTTAGATATTAAGGGATATATAGCTTTCAATAATGATGCATTAAAGGATAAAGCATTAAATGAGGAAACTTCAATCACGGAAAATATTGAAGCGTTTAAGGAGATTGCCAATACAAAGGAGGATAAGGATATCTCCAATGAGCTTGGGACTTTTACTGAATATTATTTTAGTGGGGTTCTTCCATCCTTATTTGATTCCGAAAAAAAAGGGGGGAAGTTAGAGGTTGAAAAAATGGATAGTACTGAAATTACGGCACAAATTACGAGTCTTCGCAGTACTATTAAATCATACTCGGGCACTTTAACGGAAAGGCTCGATAAAAGTGTGAAGGATCTAACGAAAAAGCAGTCCTATATTCAAGGAGCCTTTGTCGGGTTCGTCCTTATTTTCTTATTCATCTTCTTATTCATCGTCAGATCGATCATCCGGAACATAGGAAGACCTCTTTCGGATTTTTCAATAGCGGCGAATGAAATTGCAGCCGGACGGGAGGCTGTTATTTCCGTCAAGGAAAACCGGAAGGATGAGCTAGGGGTATTGTCGATTGCATTCAAAAAAATGTTTACAAGCGTTCAGGAAAAAGAGCAGGAATTGATGGCGCATAATGAAGAACTGCTTGCACAGCAGGATGAACTTCAAGCCCAGCAAAATGAACTTCAAGTAACACTTGGAATCATCACTGATAATGAGCAGAAGCTCACGAGGAGAAATGAACTAATCAATGGTATATCATCGACTTTAGATAAAAAGGAAGTGCTAAAAAGCATTGTCTTTAATATGAGCAGGTTGATTTCTGCTGATCGTGGGATGATTGCTTTAGTACATGAAGATGTCTCCTCATCATTTGGAATATCGGAAAATGGAATACGGCAATTCCGGAATAATATAAACAGCGGTTTGAATCATCGACTCCTTGAAGAGAAGAAACCCTTCACTATAAAGAGAGAACAAGATGTGGCTGAGAAAGGGTATCACGAAAATAAGAATTACAGTTATGATTTATATCTTCCCGTTTTATCCACGTTTAAAGAAGTAGAAGCTATCATGGTTTTCAGCAGGTACGGGACCCTATTTACCGATCAGGAAGTGGAAGAATGCGAAACCTTGGCTAAGCAAATCTCAACGTCGCTAGACAAGATCAAGCTTTACGAACAGACAGAAGAGAATAGGAAGCTGAATCAGGATATCCTGAACACGATTCAGGAAGGTATCCAATTGATTGATCAGGAAAGAAAGGTCATTCAGGTCAATCAGCCATTTTGCGATATTTTTAAAATAGGTTCTTTTCCTGAGCAAATAATTGACATGAAATGGGAAATGTGGAGTGCTGAAATGGCTGCTCAAATGGAGGGGGAGAGATTTTTACATGCAATGGATGAAGCGATTAATAATCCGGAGGGAGTGAATTATGAAGAACGAAGTTTTACATTTAAAAAGGAAGAGACGAATCAGGTCATAAAGGTATATCTTGAAACACTGCATTATCGCGATGAAGGCTATGGCACAATTTTGGTTTATCGTGATATTACAAAAGAATATGAAGTTGATCAAATGAAGTCCGAATTTGTCAGTACAGTTAGTCATGAATTAAGGACACCGCTTGCAAGCGTCCTTGGTTTTACCGAATTGATGCTGAACAAACCATTGAAACCCGAAAGACAGACAAAATATTTACAGACAATTTACAATGAAGCAAAAAGGCTCACCGCACTTATCAATGATTTCTTGGATGTTCAAAAAATGGAGTCCGGTAAACAAATATATGAAAAAAAATATGTGGAAATCATTCCATTAATTCAAAAGGTAATTGAACATTTGGAAATAAATACAGCACAGCACGATATTCGGCTCAATATCGAAACCAAGGATTTAATGATCCTAGGGGATCGTTTGAAAATCGAACAAGCATTTTCAAACCTTTTAAGCAATGCAATCAAATATTCTCCTGATGGGGGCGGGATCTCTGTCCGAGCATATAGCAGGAACGATATGCTTTTCATAGATATCCAGGATGAGGGTTTAGGCATCCCAAAAGAATCAATGCCGCATTTATTCCAGAAATTTTATAGGGTCGATAATTCAGATCGCAGGCGGATTGGAGGAACGGGCCTTGGATTAGCCATTGTTGATGAAATCATAAAGTCACACGGCGGAAATGTTTCGGTGGTTTCCAATTATGGACATGGAAGTACATTTACCATATCCTTACCTAGAGTAACTCTGAAAGAATTGGGGCAGAACAATGATGGACAGCCAAGAAAACTTAACCATGAAATCATGGTCATTGAAGATGATATAAACTTAGCGGAACTGCTAAAATATGAATTGATGGACAGTGGCTTCCACGTTAGCTATTTCAACAGTGGTAGAAAGGCATTTCAAAAACTGGAAACCTCACCTCCGGATGCCATTGTACTGGATATCCTTCTTGAAGAGGGAGAGATGGACGGCTGGACGATCCTGAGGGAATTAAAAGGATCTGCTGACTTGAATGAGATTCCCGTTTTTGTATCGACCGCACTTGACGAAAGGGAGAAGGGAATTTCCTTGGGAGCGAAGGATTATTTAGTTAAACCTTATAAACCGAGCCAATTATCCAAAGTGATCATGCATACCTTGTTAAGTAACGGTAAAACAGGGCAGATTCTGATTCCGCAAGTATTCCATGAAGAAAAGAAGGATTAAAAAATAAAAAACCGTAATAGGTATACAGAACATCAAAAAAATGATAAATTCAAATATGTTGGAAAAATAAATAATTGGGTACAATTGTAGGTAAAGGTAAGTAACAGGAGGATTTTTATTCATGCAAAACATTCAGGCCGGCATGGCTGTAGAGTTAGAAGTGGAACGTAAGGCTGATTTTGGATGGTTTTTAACGGATGGTTCAGAAGATGTCTTACTTCATCATAATGAAATGAATGAAGGAACGGAACTTGAGATTGGCGATGAAGTAACTGTGTTCATCTACCATGACAAACAAGCAAGGCTAACAGCGACAATGAAGATACCCGAAATTCAGATTGATCGATATGGCTGGGCGGAAGTTGTCAATGTGAAAAGGAAACTGGGGGTTTTTGTGGACATCGGTCTTTCCAAAGACATTCTTGTATCCCTGGATGACCTTCCAAATATAGATCGCTTATGGCCTGAGGTTGGTGATCGTTTATATGTATCCCTGAAGACAGATCGTCATGATCGCCTGTTTGGTAAACTTGCAACGGAAGATGTTATTCAGGAGATTGCAGTAAAAGCTCCTTTAAAAGGAGTCCGTAATACCAGTATTAAGGGAAATGTCTATCGTTTGCTTATGGTTGGATCTTTCTTTATTTCACAAGAAGGGTACCGCTGTTTCATTCACGAAAGTGAACGCAAGGAGGAGCCCCGTCTTGGTGAATTAGTTGAAGGGCGCGTCATTGATAGTAAAGAAGATGGAACGCTTAACGTTTCATTAATCCCCTTTAAACAAGATTTAATGGGGGAAGATGCTGATGTCATTTTCACTTACTTAATGAATCGCGGCGGTGCAATGCCTTATGG
>NZ_JBHVQU010000192.1:0-6952 GCF_042886655.1 Peribacillus sp. NPDC058002
GAATAACCCACTAAGAATAGAAACCCTAATTTATCCGAAAAGTAAAAATTATCACGCACTTCCGAAGCTCTGGATTCCCTGATATTACCCCATTCATTTCTTCTCCACTTCATAGGTTCGGTCCGTTCCCCATGGATAAAACGGTGGCATATCAGTGCTGCTTTTCATTTTGAATTCGGCTTTCCTTTTTTTGAGGAAAGCTTCAATCCCTTCGAGTGCATCCGCTTGTTTTCCGGTCCAATGAATCATTTTCGATTCTATTTTGTGTGATTCAACAGGATGGTTCGCACCAAGCATCGTCCACATTAACTGCCGGGATAGCGTCACAGAGACGGAAGATGTATTTTCCGCAATGTCAGTTGCAATTTCCATTGCAGCCGACATCAATTCGTCTGGCTCAACGATCTTATTTACCAACCTTCCCTCATTTGCTTCACTGGCCGAAATCATCCTGCCGGTAAAAATCCATTCGGAAGCTTTACCCATTCCTACAAGCCTAGGTAAGAACCAGCCGCTGCATGCCTCCATGGTGATCCCCCGCCTCGCAAATACAAAGCCCATTTTTGCATTTGATGAAGCAATTCTAATGTCCATGGGCAAAGTCATTGTTATCCCTATCCCGACTGCCGCTCCATTAATGGCGGCTATCATAGGTTTCTTCATCTCAAAAATCCGTAATGACAGCATTCCCCCTGCATCGCGATATTCAACCAAAGGAGTGTGATCCATAAAGGTTTCTGCACCTTTTTCCAAATCCATCCCAGCACAAAAAGCATCTCCAGCGCCAGTTAAAATGACGGCTCGTACGTCATCATTTTCGTCCGCTTCATTAAAAGCGTGAATCATCTCTTCACACATTTTTTCATTGAAAGCATTCATTTTCTCAGGACGATTAAGAGTAACAATCATGACACGATCGACGATTTCACTAGTTATCGTGGAATACACTAACAATCCCTCCTTCTCTCACAAATCGAAAAAATTCTATAGAAGTTAATTTTTACATATAATTACATATTATATGTTTTATTTTCAGATTCCTAGTAATTTATTTTGACATCCCGATAATTAATTTAAATCTTCAGGTAATCGCTCCTATTCTAATAACATTTTACATAAGTGTGTAAAAAAGACCAGTTGCAAATGCAACTGGTTTTTTTGTTTACCAATATAAATGACAAGCAACGAAATGCCCTGGTTTTTGTTCTTTCCATTCAGGTACAGCACTGGAGCATATCTCCATCGCTTTAGGGCAGCGAGTTCGGAATACACAGCCGCTCGGCGGATTGATGGGACTTGGTACATCCCCTTTAAGTACGATTCTTTCCCGTTTAATAGTCGGGTCTGGTATCGGCACTGCAGAAAGCAAAGCCTGTGTGTATGGGTGAAGCGGATCTTTCGTTAAAGAATCACTATCCGAAAGTTCCATCATTCTTCCAAGGTACATGACTAAAATTCGATCTGAAATATATTTGACCATTGATAAATCATGCGCGATGAATAAATAAGTCAATCCCATTTCTTTTTGAAGCTCTTTTAATAAGTTGACCACTTGAGCCTGTATTGAAACATCCAAGGCAGAAATAGGTTCATCACAAACGATGAATTTAGGATTTAAAGCCAAAGCCCTTGCAATTCCAATACGCTGGCGTTGTCCCCCACTGAATTCATGGGGAAAACGAGTGATATGTTCCGGACTTAATCCAACCAGCTTTAACAAGTCTTCCACCCGTTTTCTTCGCTCTTTACCTTTTGATATCCCATGAATGGCAAGTGGCTCCCCAATCAATTCCTCCACCTTCATCCTTGGGTTCAAGGATGCATAGGGATCTTGGAAAATCATTTGTATTTCACGGCGGATATGTGACATTTCCCCAGGTTTGTAATCGAAAACATTTTTCCCCTGAAAAAGAACTTCTCCATCTGTCGGTTCATAAAGCCGAGTGATTGTACGGCCTGCTGTCGATTTTCCGCAGCCGCTTTCCCCGACAAGACCGACAGTTTCCCCTGGATAGATTTTGAGATCCAAACCATCCACCGCTTTCAGCGATTGAGAACCAATAGGAAAGTACTTTTTCAGATTCTTTATTTCAACAAGAGGAGAATTTTCGTTGTCCGTCATTTCTTTTACGACCTTATTTTTCAGTGAAACCATTGGTTCTCCTCCTTTATACATTAGTCCGTGCTTGTACCTGTGCTGCCTTTGCCATTGGGTGGTGCAGCCAGCATGCGGCTGTCTGACCTTCTTCCACTACTTCAAGCTCCGGATCATGGTCTTTGCACACTTTCATTGCTGATTCACATCTTGGATAAAACGGGCACCCTTTTGGCGGATCCAATAAATCCGGTGGTGATCCGATAATCGGAACCAACGGAGCCGTTTTTTCCATATCGAGCCTTGGCACCGTTTTAAGCAGGCCTCTTGTATATGGATGCTGCGGGCTTGAAAATATAGCTTCTACCGCCCCCGTCTCCACGACCTTGCCTGCATACATGACGACTACCCGTTCACATGTTTCCGCAACCACACCTAAATCATGAGTGATTAAAATGATGGAAGTATCCATCCTTCGTTGGATATCTTTCATCAGTTCCAAAATTTGCGCTTGTATCGTTACATCCAATGCTGTTGTAGGCTCATCGGCAATCAGCAATTTCGGTTCACAAGCAAGGGCCATTGCGATCATCGCCCTTTGGCGCATACCACCTGAAAACTCATGCGGATATTGCTGCATCCTTTTTTCCGGCTGAGGTATACCTACCAGTTTGAGCGTTTCCAACGCCCGTTCATATGCATCATTTCGGGTCATGTTTTTATTATGCTTTAAAATACCTTCCATGATCTGGCTGCCGATTTTTGTCGTTGGATTGAGCGAAGTCATCGGATCCTGGAAAATCATGCTGATTTCATTTCCGCGAATCTTCTGCATTTCCTTTTCACTTATTTTCAGCAAGTCCTTACCGCCAAAGTTAATCGACCCTTTTCCATACTCTGTTGGAGGTGTTTCCAATAATCTCATGATAGATTTCGCTGTAACACTTTTGCCGCATCCGGACTCCCCAACAATGGCAACGGCTTCCCCTTTTTTCACATCAAAGTTCACGCCGCGAACCGCTTGCACTTTTCCTGCATAAGTATGGAAGGTGATGTGTAAATCATTGACTTCTAATAGGTTCTCCATCATCGTCCCTCCTATTCTAGTAATATCAAATCTTTATGTTAGGACTCATTTATTTCCGAAGTTTTGGATCCAGGGCATCCTGCAATCCGTCACCAGCCACATTGAACGCGAACATGGTTAAGGAAATCAATATTGCAGGAATTAAAAGTTGATAGAAGTTTCCTACCAGAATGCTTCCCAGGGCATCACTTGTCAATGTTCCCCAGCTTGCCTGAGGTGCTGGCACTCCCAATCCCAAAAAGCTAAGTGTAGCTTCGGCAAAAATAGCAGTAGGTACAGTCAACGTTAAATTGACAAGGATCGGTCCCATTGTATTTGGAATCATATGTTTTCTTAAAGTCCAGCTCGTGTTGGCTCCAGAGATGGTTGCGGCATGGATATATTCATTCTCTTTAAGTTGTAATACCTGTCCGCGTACAAGTCGAGCCATCGGAATCCACCCCGTAATCGACATCGCAATGATGATCGGCAGAATACCAGGTTTTAATACGACCATCATTAAGATAACCATCAATAAGTATGGGATCGCATAGATCACCTCGGCAAACCGCATCATGATATTATCTGTGCGCCCACCGCGAATGGCTGAAATCCCGCCATAAAGGACACCAATTAAAAAGTCTATCAGCGCTGCCATCAATCCAATGAACAAGGATATCCTCGCACCATACCAAGCTCGCGTAAATAGATCCCTTCCTGATGAATCCGTTCCAAACCAATGCTCGCTATTTGGGCTAAGATTCTTTTTCTCGAAATCTTGACCATAATAAGTATATCCGTTAATATACGGACCAAAAATCGCCATCAAGACCAAGAGGACTATAAGAACAAGTCCCGTCATCGCCAGCTTATTTTCTTTAAACCGACGCCAGACGTCAGACCAATATGAAACTGTAGGTCTGGCTATTTTTTCAGCTTCCTTAAAGTTGTCTTCTGCGGGTTGGAACATATCTTCGGTTAAATGCACTTTATCTGCCATTATTTCTTCTCCCCCGTCACTTTAATTCTAGGATCAATCAACGTATAGGCTATATCAACAATGAATATCAATAGGATAAGCACAGCACTATACACAATTGTGGAACCAAGAATGACCGGGTAGTCTCTGTTGGATATTCCCTTTACGAACATATCTCCCATGCCCGGAATACCAAAAATACGTTCAATGATGAAGCTTCCTGTCACGATATTAGCCGTAAGGATGCCCAGAATCGTTATAATCGGCAATAACGCATTCCGAATCGCATGTTTGATTATGACACCGCTCCGTTTCAATCCTTTGGCCTTAGCTGTCAAAATGTAATCCTGCCCCATTACTTCAAGCATGCTTGTCCGCATCAATCTCGCGATGAAAGCAAGCGGCATCATCGAAAGGGCAATGGAAGGTAAAATGGTATGCTGCCATGTCGCCCATGTAGCTACAGGGAATATGTTCCACTTTATCGCAAAATAATTGATTAAAATAGTCGCCAGGATAAAGTTAGGAACTGAGATTCCTACGATGGCAATGACCATTGATAAATAGTCGGGCCATTTATTTCTTTTCAGCGAAGCCACTACACCCAAAATCAGCCCAAAGAAGATGGCAATCACCAATGCTTGTGCCCCTAAGTGCAAGGACACTGGAAATCCCTTCAAAATGTAATCATTCACAGAAATCGATGAGGATTTCAATGAAGGACCAAAATCAAATTGAACGACTTCCAATAAATAATTCCCATATTGGGTCAACAACGGCTTGTCCAATCCATAGTGGACTTGAAGGTTTTCATAAACAGCAGGAGGCATAGCTCCTTCTTTCGCAAATGGATTTCCCGGAATCGTATGCATTATGATGAACGTTAATGTAATAACTGCCCACAAAGTAATAATCGCCCATTTAAAACGGTTTAATGTATATCTCAACATGGTAATCACCCCAATCATCGATTTTCTAAGGAGTTGAAAACGGAAATGAATTCATGAAATATTCAAATTCGCAATTGAAAAATGGGGTATGTCCTTAATCGGACATACCTCCCATTTCACTTTTATCACTCTCTTACTTTTTATCCGCGTAAATAAAGTTCGGATAAGCGTTAATCGGAGCATAGACTCCAGTAACATTCGATTTAACCATATATGGTTTTGTATAGAAGTAAACCGGAAGGATCGGCATTTCTTCAATCAGAACTTCCTCTGCTTTATGTAAAGCAGCCATACGCTCTTTTGGTTCCATTGTAGATTTTGCCTTTTTTAATAAACTATCATATTCTTTGTTGGACCAACCTGCATCATTATAAGCTCCGTCAGTTTCCCAAAGCATGAAGGTCATCGGATCAACATAGTCACCAACCCATCCTGCACGGGAAATTTCGAAGTCGCCGGCTTTTTCACGATCTAGCTTAACTTGGAATTCTGCATTTTCAAGTGTCACTTCAACACCTAGGTTATCACGCCACATCCCTTGAACGGCTTCAGCAATTTTCTTATGGGAATCTAATGTGTTATACAAAATTGAAAACTTAGGTAATTCTTTCATGCCTTCTTCAGCAAGACCTTCTTTTAACAATTTCTTTGCTTCAGCTACGTTTTCCTTAAACAGGTCGCCTGTATTTTCCTGGAAATCACCAGTTGCGTCAGGAATTCCCGGAGGGATTACACCAAATGCAGGCTTTTGACCGCCTTGAGCAACATTTTCGGTAATTTTTTTACGTTCGATAGCCATCGAAAGCGCTTTCCTGACCTTCGCATTGTTGAAAGGTTTTACTTTCGTATTGAAGTTGTAATAGTAAACAGCAAGTTCTGCGCCGTTTTTGAATTCTTTGTCACCGGAGTTAACCAATTGACCTTGCACGTCCACTGGCAGTGGATAAGCAATATCCAATTCGCCACTCTGATACATTTGCCATGCTGTATTTTCATCTTCAATTAGAGCAAAGTTAACCGCATCCAATTTGATTTTATCTTTATCGTAGTAATTTTCATTCTTTTCGATTTTCAGGCTTTCTTTATGTTTCCATTCCGTTAATTTGAACGGACCGTTCGAAACGTGTGTCTTTGCATCCAAAGCCCATTTTGGATTTTCTTCCTGCACCTTTTTATCGATTGGATAGAAAGTATAGAAAGAAGTCAAGTCAAGGAAGTATGGTGTAGGCTGTTCCAAAGTGACCACTAACGTATGTTCGTCTGTCGCTTTTACTCCTACGTCCTCTTCCTTCCCTTTCTTACTGTTGTATGCTTCCCCGCCTTTAAGATAATAAAGTTGGTAGGCATAATCAGCAGCTGTTTCCGGTTTCAAAGCATATTTCCAAGCATATTCGAAGTCAGTCGCTGTAAGCGGATCTCCATTTGACCATTTCAAACCATCTTTCAATTTGAATGTCCAAGTTAATCCATCTTCACTGATTTCCCATGATTCCGCAGAACCAGGTACGATTTTGCCCTCTTCCGTTTTCTTCGTCAGTCCCTCAAACGTATGTTCAAGGATCCATGATTCATGAGTACCTTGCGCATTGGCAGGGTGAAGCGAACCAGGTTCACTTGAGTTGTTTACGTTTAATACTTTTGATCCGGATGAGTCACCCGAGCCGCCTTCCTTTTCATTCGAAGTTTCCTTCGAACCGCCGTTGCATGCCGCAAGCATTAGCATGATGGCCATAAGAAGAGCAAGCACTGAAAATTTAGACTTTTTCAAAAAATATTCCCCCTATCTTTATTCTTTCTTAGAATATTCCCATTTAAGAGATTATCCTTCTAGCACCTATTAATCTTCCGTATAGTATATTATC
>NZ_JBHVQU010000193.1:0-6934 GCF_042886655.1 Peribacillus sp. NPDC058002
CTGGAGGGGAAATCAACCACACCACATTACTTGGTAAATAGCAACAAAGTATGCGGAAACTGCCTTATATAATTAGACTTTACACGAAACAAACTAACCTGTAAATATAGTTTCTAGTGGTTATTTTAAAAATCCATAAAAAGCCAACTTATATAATAAGTTGGAACTTCATTCATCATCAGATTTTCGGTGTTGAAATCGGGCAACCTTTTTTCTATTCCCGCATATTTTCATTGAACACCACTTGCGTCTTCCGCTTTCATCGATAAATAACACGACGCAATCATCATTCGAGCATCACTTTAGTGATGACAGCTTCTTTTCTTCGATTAATGTTAATGTGTCAAAAGCAATATAAGATAGCAGGATATCTTCCGCTTCTCCAACAGGTATGGGAACAAGTCTTTGATCCATTAATTTATAAGTGAAAGGTGATTTTTCGATTTTACTTTCTAAAAAAGCGATAAACTCATCAGGAATCATATTTCCATCTGCAATTAACTCAAATTGTTTTCTTAAAATAGTACGCATTTCTATAATGCCTACAAATAACTGCTGAATTCTCTCTTTAATTTTCAAGAATAGCTGATTATCCCAATATGAGTTTTTCCCTATTATTGCAGCAAGCAAGTCCAACACATCCCGATCTGAAAGTAATATGTCTTGCCGTTGACCTCGACTGACTAGTTCCGTGTTCACTAAGTCCAGAGAAAGATTACCTGATATAAGTGGAAATTTATTAATTTCAGACATATGTTCATCACTCATTTTTCTGTTAAATGCTAACCTTTAAAATATTGATTTAGAGGTTATGTCAACATAATACCCTATTTCGGGATTTTTCAGCTAGTTATTCATGTTAAGAACCCCATAGCCAATCATCTTACATGAGAGATTGTTGATGTTATCAAACATCCATATTAGCAATAACAGTATAGTAAATGAAATCACATGATAATCAATCCTATTAAAGTGAGGGAAAAAGCTCTTGACACAACCTGTACGTACAGGATAATATGAAAGCGTATACAGAACCTATACGTACAGGTTATAAAAACAACTATATTTTGCTTTCTAGGGAAAGGAAGTAGTGAAATGGGTAAATACACAGAACCAGCAACGGATTTGCTTCAACATGTCGGAGGGAAAGAGAATATTGCTACGGTTACGCATTGTGCGACAAGAATGCGTTTTGCTTTGAAAGATCCCTCCAAGGCAGATGTAACGAATATCGAATCGATTAAGCTTGTGAAAGGAACGTTTACACAAGCTGGCCAGTTCCAGGTTATAATCGGGAACGAGGTATCATCGTTTTATAATGAATTCGTTTCCATAGCTGGACTTCAGGAAGCGTCAAAAGAAGATGTGAAAAATGCAGCTAAACAGAATATGAGCTGGCTGCAGCGTATGATTGCCCATCTTGCGGATATTTTCACCCCGCTGATTCCTGCCATTGTCGTTGGCGGACTCATTCTTGGATTCCGCAATATCATCGGCGATATTAAAATGTTCGATGATAGCACAAAGACCCTTGTGGATATTTCCCAATTTTGGGCAGGGGTCCATGCCTTCCTTTGGCTGATAGGTGAAGCTATTTTTCATTTTCTTCCTGTTGGGATTACATGGTCGATCTCGAAGAAAATGGGCACGACTCAAATTCTCGGCATCGTCCTTGGTTTGACCCTGGTTTCCCCACAACTTCTTAATGCATATGCAGTGGCAAACACAAAGGCAAGTGACATACCTTTTTGGGATTTCGGTTTTGCCCAGGTCGACATGATCGGCTATCAGGCTCAAGTCATCCCAGCGATACTTGCAGGGTTCGTCTTGGCATATTTAGAACGGTTCTTGAGAGATAAAGTGCATAATTCCATTTCCATGATCGTCGTTCCATTTTTCGCTTTACTTCCAACTGTTATCATTGCCCACACCATTTTGGGGCCTTTAGGCTGGAAAATCGGTTCTGTGATTTCTACGGTTGTATATTCCGGATTGAATTCATCAGTTGGCTGGCTATTTGCTGCAGTTTTCGGCTTTGCTTATGCACCGCTTGTCATCACGGGACTGCATCACATGACAAATGCAATCGATCTTCAGCTCATGAGTGAACTTGGCGGTACGAACCTATGGCCGATGATCGCATTATCCAATATTGCACAGGGAACGGCAGTGCTTGCGATGATTTACATCAACAGAAAGGACCAGGAGGAAAGACAAGTTTCCATCCCCGCTACGATTTCATGTTATCTAGGTGTAACCGAGCCAGCCATGTTCGGGATTAACCTGAAATACGGCTTTCCGTTCTTAGCCGGTATGATCGGTTCACTTTTCGCAGGCATCGTTTCAGTCGGATCTGGAGTAATGGCTAATTCCATCGGTGTTGGGGGGATTCCGGGTATTCTATCCATCCAGCCACAGCACATGGGAATGTTTGCACTCGCGATGTTGGTTGCTTTCGTTGTGCCATTCATTTTGACTATTGCATTTTCCAAACGTCCTAAAATGAATTTGAAAACAAGAACGAAAACAACGAAATTAAATGCTTAATAACGCGGAGGGGGAGCATTCTCCCTCTTTTTTAACATACTGGCAAAAGAGACATCAGGGATAGCAGAGGAGGAATCATAATGAAGGATTTTAAAAAAAGTACCATCTATCAAATTTATCCGAAGTCATTTAAGGATTCGAACGGTGACGGCATCGGGGACATAAATGGTGTTATTGAAAAACTTGATTATCTGAATGAACTGGGAGTGGATTATATTTGGCTGACCCCTTTTTATCGTTCCCCTCAGAATGATAATGGATATGATGTAGCGGATTATACATCCATTGATCCTGTTTTCGGGACGATGGATGATTTCGAAAGATTGGTGAAGGATGCTAATTCGCGGGATATCCAAATCATGTTGGATATGGTATTCAACCATACATCAACAGAGCATGAATGGTTCCAAAAAGCATTGTCTGGAGTTAAAGAATATAAGGACTATTATATTTTCAAGAAATCGAAAGATGGAGAGCCCCCTACCAATTGGATTTCGAAATTCGGAGGCCCTGCATGGGAATATGTAGCGGAACATGATGAATACTACCTTCACTTGTTCGATCGGACCCAAGCTGATCTTAACTGGGAAAATCCCAGAGTAAGGCAGGAAATCTTCAATGTAGTTAACTTCTGGATGGATAAAGGTGTCAAAGGCTTCCGTTTGGATGTGATCAATCTTATTTCGAAACCCGACTTCTATGAAAATGACGATGATGGAGATGGACGCTGCTTTTATACAGATGGTCCCAAAATTCATCAATTCCTTAAAGAGATGCATGAAGAAACATTTGGGAAGGATGTAGAGGTGATGACTGTAGGGGAAATGTCATCGACGACCATTGACCATTGCATCAAATATTCATCTCCAGTTGAAAAGGAGCTGTCCATGGTATTCAGTTTCCATCATCTAAAGGTGGATTATAAAGATGGGGAAAAGTGGTCAGTGGCAGATTTTGACTTCAGGCAGTTAAAGGAAATCCTAAGCAGCTGGCAGTATGGGATGCAAGAAGGAAATGGATGGAATGCCCTGTTCTGGTGCAACCATGACCAGCCGAGGATCGTATCCAGGTTTGGGAATGATCAAGAGTATCATAAGGAATCTGCCAAGATGCTGGCAACATCCATTCATATGCTTAGGGGAACCCCTTATATTTATCAAGGGGAGGAAATAGGAATGACCAACCCGAAATTCAATGATATTGGTCAATATCGGGATGTGGAATCGATTAATTATTATAATATTTTAAAAGAGGCAGGCAAGGATGAACAGGATATAATCGAAATTCTTCAGGCTAAATCCCGTGATAATTCTCGAACTCCCATGCAGTGGGAAGATACGGAGCACGCAGGCTTTACAAAAGTGACGCCATGGATTTCAGTGCCTGATAATGCTAAGGTAATCAACGCAGAACACGCACTAAAGGATCAGGATTCCATTTTTCATCATTACCAAAAACTTATATTCTTACGCAAGAAACATGATATCATTGCATATGGGGACTACCAGGAAATTCTTGGCGGCCATGACCAATTGTTCGCTTATGTTCGCAGTTATGAAGACGAGAAACTTTTGGTCATCAATAACTTTTATGCAAAGGAAGCGTCCTTCGAGATCCCAAAAGATATGGACCTATTCGGATACAACTCGGAGCTCTTGCTCTCAAACTATATCGATTCGAAAGAAATTGAAGGTGATTTTATCCTTCGACCCTATGAATCGGTTGTCTATTTGTTGAAAAAGGACAAGTAGCAACTAAGAAAATATATTGTGGTGATGAAATGAACAGCAAGTATCTATCGCTATATAGTGATATCGTTTCAAAAATTGAAGAAGGAACCTTTCCGACAAATTCCAAGCTTCCTTCCGAAAGCAGCTTCATGGAAGAGTATGGCTTATCCAGGGATACTGTGAGAAAGTCATTACAGTTGCTTGAACAAAATGGATATATCCATAAAATCAAAGGCAAGGGTTCATTTGTCTTGGATTTCAGCAAATTTAATTTTCCTGTAGCAGGGTTGATTTCCTATAAAGAAATGGTGGAAAAGTTGAATTTGCATTCCAAAACGATCATCCATAAGTTGGAGCTTGAGAGCCCTGACGCTAACATGGCCAAGCTTCTGGACTTAACGGATGGTGGTAAAGTGTGGAAAGTGTTTCGGGTACGGCAAATCAACGGCAAGAAAATCATACTGGATAAAGACTATTTCAAAAGCGAGTTCGTAACCAACCTGACGAAGGAAATTTGCGAGGATTCGATTTATGGATATATCGAAAAGGGACTCGGACTCCAGATCGGTTTTTCCAATAAGGAAATTACCGTGGAGCCATGCAGTGAAGAAGATAGACAATTATTGGACATTGAAGACTTCGATATGGTGGCAGTGGTGAAAAGTACGGTTCATTTAATCGATGGAAGTTTGTTTCAGTATAGTGAATCCAGGCATAGACCCGATAAATTCAAGTTCACGGACTTTGCACGAAGAACCTGGTGAATGCTAAAGGTATTTGGTGAATGGCAGTCTAAGGATGAAATGAAAAAACAATTAGATTGCCAAGGAAAACGCTGTGGAATTATATGGGAGGACTGGACTGATTCATGAAAGGTCAGCTCTAGTCAAAAGGAGAAGGTCGCCGTGGCGGCCTTTTTTTAATGCTGTTAATGTATCGTGTTATTCTTATAGACATCGAATTGGACTCTTTCTATTTGGCTGTTTTCGTATTGGATTGTTGATATTGGAATCAAACTATTTATTCGAATAATGGATTATACAGGAGGGCATTCAACAATGTGGTTAGATATTTATCAGGATTTTTCAGTCCTTACTCCAAAACAACATTTAAAGCTCTTTAATGCTATTAAAGAAGATTTGTTCCTTGAGCAGGAAAAGGACGAGATACTGCTGTCGAGTTGGACAAGGTGAGAGGAAGCCATACCGACACCTCTGCTTTGCACTGATACAGCCACTTACTTTAAGAAAATCGCGATAATGAAGGTTCTTCAGCATGAACCTATTAACGTAATTAAGAAGGTCTATGTAAGAAAAGATATTATCATATCCAGCACGTAAATGGCTACCACAAACGTTAAAAAAAGCAGATGGACCGTTTTCAAGGAGTGGCCACTAAGTACATTGATAATTACCTTTTCTGGCACTAATTTCTTGAGTTGAATAAAAAAGTGCCTTTTCAAGGACGCCTAAAAGATTTGCTTCTCACTTCCTGTCAACGGGTGTATTTTACAACCGTTTTCAAGTTTTTATCGGAACTTGTATATATAAATCTTTTCTGCAAAAAAACATACAATCAGACCGATAATTAGTGGAACCAACGAACCAGCTGAAATGAAGAAGCCGTTTCCGTTCTCGGTATATTCGTGATGGAACATTAACCAAGGAATAGTAAACATATGACCAACCAGATAAAGCATTCCTGTCGTCAATACAAATGAACCAAAGGTAACTATGAAGCTCTTTAATTTCATCTAAACACCTCCTAATTAGATATTAACAGACCTTTCAGTTATTTCTAATATTATACAATTCATTTTTCTAATATTATACAATTCATTTTTCTAATAGCAACAATCTTTTAGAAAAGAGCCTTTTATTTTTAAACGAGCGGGGGAGAGGAAGATCATCAAACCATTAGTTTGACGATCCTTCTGCTTGTTTGTGAGTATGGGAAGCATTTAGTAACGCCACTCCACCAATGATTAATACTAAGCCACCTAATGTAGTGATACTAAATGGCTCACTCCATAATAGTACGCCAATTAATGCTGTTAAAGCTGTGCCTATTCCGGACCAAATGGCATAAGCCAAGCTTAACGGAATTGTTTTAAGACATATAGATAAGCTATAAAATGCAATTCCAAATCCTATTATAACCCCAAGTGAAGCGAATAAATGCGTGAATCCTTCAGACAACTTAAGCATGGTCGTACCAAAGACTTCGCTAAAGATGGATATTCCTAAAGCCATGTATCCTTTCATACTATTACCTCCGATTACTAAATTGTTAATTGCCTCCACTTGAGAGTTTCAAAACCACCACTCCTCCAATGATCAGGACTAAACCTAAAAATTTTTTCACGTTAAAGCTTTCTTTATAAACGATAACTCCGACTAAAGCAGTTAAAGCTGTGCCTATTCCTGACCAAATGGCATAAGCCGTTCCAAGCGGTATGGTTATTAATGATAACGATAGGCAATAAAAAGCCAAACCCATTCCAATTACCACACCTATGGAAGGGAATAACCTTTTAAACCCGTTTGATACTTTTAACATCGAACTGCCAAACACTTCACTTAGGATGGCTATTGCCAAAAATGCATAAGGATTCAAGATGAACTCCTCCTAAATATTGATCTATTTTTTCCTGTCTC
>NZ_JBHVQU010000194.1:0-6817 GCF_042886655.1 Peribacillus sp. NPDC058002
CTATACAAGCAGGCCTGAACTCATTCTGGCTGGGGCCGGTCATTTAGGCCATGCGTTGGCAAAGCTCGCTGATTTCCTCGAATATCCTTATTGCATTGTCGATGATCGCGTTGGTTATTGTACGAAGGAACGCTTTCCTAATGCGACAAACCTTTTCGTTAACGAGGATATTGGAAAGGCTTTGCTCGCAGCCAATCTAAATGAAAAGTCATATGTGGTAATTGTTACAAAAGATTGTGATGATATTGTATTAAAAACGGCACTGCAATTTCCGATTGCATATGCTGGGATGGTCGCCAGTAAACGCAAGGTCATAAGCATATTTGAAAAGTTAAAAAGTGAAGGAGTCACGCAAGAAAAGTTGGAGCAGGTCCATTCTCCAATCGGATTGGAAATTGGCTCGGAAACATCAGAAGAAATTGCCATCAGTATTATCGGACAAATCATCAAAGTAAGCAAAGAAAAAAAGCCTGTAAAAGTGAAACAATTAAATAGATAAGTAGAAAGGTATAACACCTGAGGCAGATAAAGCTAAAATCAAAATGTTTAATAGACAATGGGGTCAGTCCCCGCTGTATTAAAGTATTAACTCAATGGGACTGACCTTTTTTCATAGGTAAAAGCTAGTAGCTGGCTCTTGCTCATCAGAGTGGGCTTTTTGTCGTTTTGATTCATTCATTTAATATGCATTGAAGAAGTTCCTGGATTTAGCGTAATTACTAATTTTATGAAACGAAGCATAACCCTTCCAAAAGGGTTTTGGAGGGTTATTTATCATAAGGAAAATGAAATTTTCAGAAAAAGATATTGACATCCCATTAGCTGGTTTAGCTGAAGATCAGAGCTGTTTTTAAGGCAGCTTTTTCTTATGCAACTATAGGTGCAGGATAGTGATATAATTAAAAACAACTTTTATACATTTGAGTTTTAATCTTAAAATAATTGGAGGATTTAGGATGTCAATAATAGATCATTTTATATAACGTAGTTTATTACTAATTAGAGGGCCTCCTAATAGAAATACGTATTAGAAATTAAATATTTAGGAGGAGAAAAAATGCGTTCAGAAAAAGAAATGATGGAATTGATATTACGAGTCGCCGAGAAAGATGAGAGAGTACGAGCTGTTGCAATGAATGGTTCTCGAACGAATTTTAATGTACCTAAAGATACTTTCAGAGATTATGATATTGTTTATCTTGTATCTGACTTTCAATCGTTTCTAATCAATCCTGATTGGGTAAATGTTTTTGGGAAAAGAATGATAATGCAAACACCAGAAGATATGGCAATGTTTCCACCTGAATTGGGTGGGAGATTCACCTATCTAATGTTATTTGAGGATGGTAATAGAATTGATTTAATGTTGATTCCGATTGAGGAAAAAGATATTTATTGCTCTGAAGATGGATTAACAGTTATTTTATTAGATAAAGATGGGGATATGCCTAAGCTTTCTGAACCAACAGATAAAAATTACTGGGTAAAAAAGCCTTCTGCTGAATTTTTTGCTGATTGTTGTAATGAATTTTGGTGGGTTTCAACTTATGTAGCAAAAGGGCTATGGAGACAAGAAATACTTTACGCTTATGACCACTTAAATAGTGTAAGGGAAATGTTAATAACCATACTTGAGTGGAAAGTTGGTATAGAAACCAATTTTTCATTGAGTGTGGGAAAAAACAGTAAGTACTTAAAGTGCTACCTTGATAACGACATTTGGGAAAGATTGATGAAAACATATCCTAATGGAGATTACGACCAAGTTTGGAATTCGTTGTTTGAAACAATTGACTTGTTTGAGCAAGTAGCTATTGAAGTAGCTAATATTCTCGAATATCAATACCCTTCTGAAGATGCGAATAAGGTAAAACAATACCTTACTAAAAATTAAACCCAATATTTGTGAAGGTATCCACTTCACTAAAAGAAAAAGGAGAGTGCATAGTATAAATGGCTATTATGTACTCTCCTTTATTTATTAAGGTTTTTTATAATTAGGTCTAGAAAACTTCAGCTCGGTTATGAAGCCACCGTCCTCGAAGGGTTGCCAAAACAAGTAGTCCACTGTGCGGTAAAAATGGCGCAATAGTTGAAAATCGTTATAAGCTGTCTGTAGCACTTTTTCGAATCGGAGAAAACATTTTATTCATAATAGTGAATAAATGAACCACTCTCCAGATGTAGTCCCCATCCTTCATAAAAGCGTTGGGTACGTTTGTTATCATTTGCAGTAACTCTCGAAATATAAGCATATACTTTTAAAAATGCACAAGGGGTTTATTATGATACTTATGGAATTACTGAAGGATAGTATCTTTAGGGGGAAAGTCTATGCAAACTTTGGAAAAATCAGTAATCGATGTTGGTATCAAACACCTGGTTCAGAAACGGATAGACCTATTCTAGGTGTAGTAATCTTTGAAAACGTAAGCGTTTTCCATTGTAGTGACAATGGGATGGATGGCATGTGTGGCTGTCATAATATCTGGCGTAGGCGGGGCCGATATCGGAAGAGGACTTATAGGAAATATCCTTTTTTAGCTGAATAAAATCATACATAAACCATAAAAGTGAAAGACGATAAACCCCTTGACTCCCAAGGGGTTTATTTTGATGTAACTGAGAACAACATGGCTAAGTTTCGTCGGAAAAACCAATAAAAAAGTAAAAAAACAATCGCTCCCTTTAAAGGAACAGCAACCATCTTCTATTAGCTGGCTTTAGTTGAAGAAGATTTGTTCCGCAACTCTCAAGTTATGACACTTAAAAGTTTAAATTCACCTCCTACAATCCCTTCAAAGCCGTCAATTTCATCTTTTGAATTCCCAGACCATTGCTAATCCTAAGCCAAACAACTATACCGCCTCTAGCAAAATAAATAAAAAACCATTTTCAAGAAAGGTTAGTTAGTTAATAGCATATGTTTTAGTGAAAGGATGTGATTGAATTATGGATCGGAGGAAATGGGGCGTTGGAGCATTAGTATTCGTTGGCTGCATGTTTCTTGGTGGAGGATTGGGCGCGTTGTTAGGGAGTTCCCAAATCGGATGGATGTTAGGAATGGGTGTTGGATTTCTTGGGATGGCTTTAACAAGACTAATTGGAAAATAATCGAACGGGCTTTCTCCTTCCAGTAGATAAGGCAATTTGCATTAAGTAATTACTTACATACTAGCCCACAAGCAGTAATCGTACTCATGCAAAGCCACTCTCTAACAGAAAGTGGCTCTTTTTGTTTGTAGTTAATTGTCCACATAATACTGGGAGGCAAATAGAAATATAGAGCCTACATAACGATTGCAAAGTTATGTCGGCTTATTGATTAAAACACGCTACGTACTAATCCACCGTCTATTCGTAATGCTGATCCATTAATAGCTGAAGAAAGTGGACTGCTTAAGAAAGTAACAAGGTGTGCAATTTCTTCGGGACGAATAAATCTTTCAATAATAGACGTTGGGCGATTTTCTTTCATAAATCGTTTTTCAGCTTCTTCTATGCTTAATTGTTCATTTGGATAAAGACTTTTTAGCATCGTCTCTACACCTTCTGTTAGAGTTGAGCCAGGCATGACTGTATTAACAGTGACATTTGTGCCTTTACATAACTCAGCTAAACTACGGGAAATTGACAATTGCATGGTTTTTGTTGCACTATAATGAGCCATTTCCTGAGAAGGCATAATAGCTGCTTCACTTGCAATAAAGATGATTCTTCCCTCTTTTTTTTGTATCATTTTTTTGAGGTAAGAGCGGGTTAATCGAACTCCACTCATGATGTTCACTTCAAATAATCGAAACCAATCTTCATCTGGTATATCAAAGTATTCAATGGGCTCAAAAATGCCAAGATTATTAATCAGAATATCTACTTCTGGATATTGTTCAATCATCTGTTGACATCCTTGTTCCGTTCCTAAATCATGAATAGCAGGTTGGAGAATGGCTTGAGGATATTGTGTTTGAATTTCTTTAATTGCTTGATGTACCTTTTCTTCCCGTCGTCCGTTAATAAGAACAGTGGCTCCCTCTGCTACTAATGTAAGCGCGCTAGAGCCTTGCCAATACAGCTGTCGATCCCGTGACAAGGGCTGTTTTTCCTTTTAAACTCAATTTCATCTAATTTCCTCCTATTTATATAAAACAAAACTGTTGGTTAGAAAGAGAAGGAGGTAAAAAGTAAACACATCTTGTTACTAGTTTAGATAAATCGCCTGTTATTATTCAGATAGGAGAGACAAATTGAATGCGTCTATCTCCTTCCACCTTATTTAAAAATCAAAATTGTCAGGGACTGGCCCTGCACGGTGGTTTTGATTCATTTTCTATAATGCGATGTTCTTTTGTTGATTTTGGAATGGTAATATGGGTTGTTAAGGAATAGACCGGAAGAGGCTGGCGACGGGTCGTTCCATCGCAAATGCCGAAATCAATCATTGGGACTGAAGTGATTAAACCGGTAACAGAGGCAGGAAAAATTGTCATTGCTTCTGGAGGCGGAGGCATTCCGGTGGTGAAACATGATGATGGGCAGACGGTTGGGATTGAAGCCGTAATTGACAAGGACCGAAGCGGATTTAAGCTCGCACAGGAAGTCGATACAGGTGTATTTATGATCCTAACCGATGTCGACGCGGCACTAAAAGGAGAACTTGGAACAAGAATTGTAAACAAGGAACTAATGAGACAATATCATAAGAGAATCGATGCCAGTCAATGCTCGTGTACATTTGTCGATGTATAGTGTATAGTAGATTTTCCAAGTTAGCCAATCGTTTTATAGAATTGAAAGAGCCGTGGCTTGTGTAAGCTGCGGCTTTTGTTCGCTTGGCAGTGCATCGCTCTATGGATGAAGGTCCCTAACATAATTTGAAATGATAGCTGATAGGTAGTGCAAGTATCCAAACCTGAAGAAAAGAAGTGAATTAAATGGCTGAGCCCTTAAAGGATCTATATAATGAAACGTTCATTCGTGATTTCGGTGAAAAAGTAAAGCGGGTCCATCCGTCCTTCACTACTGAATCGTTTGTAGAAGAAGTGATTGACGAGGATTGGGACGAGAGGAAGTTAAAAGAACGAATTAGACATATTTCGATTACCCTTGGAAAGCATCTTCCAAGTGATTATCACGAGGCTTTGGATATTTTATATCGAATGGATAAGGATTGTGAAGGGTTTAGATATTTATTTTTCCCGGACTTTGTCGAGGTACATGGATTGAATAAGAAAGATTGGCCATTATCGCTAGATGCGTTGGAGCGTTTTACTGCAAGGTCATCCTCCGAATTTGCCATCCGTGCTTTTATCTTGCGTGATCCCGTTTTAATGATAGAGAGGATGAAGGAATGGACCAATCATGGTGATGAGCATGTCCGCAGGCTGGCAAGTGAAGGATGCCGGCCAAGGTTACCATGGGGGCAAGCTTTACCGATGTTCAAATCCGATCCGGCACCGGTCTTGGAAGTACTAGAGAACCTGAAAAACGACCCGTCCCTATATGTTCGCAAAAGTGTGGCCAATAACTTGAATGATATTGCCAAAGATCATCCTAAAACAGTAATAGAAACTGCCAAGCGCTGGCATGAAAGCGGAGAGCCCAATACGATTTGGATTGTCCGACGGGGATGCAGGACTCTAGTTCGTCAAGGAGATCCAGAAGTCCTTTCATTATTTGGATACACGGATGTATTGAATGATCCGAATATCATTACAAACGCATTTATAAGAAATGAAGCTGACTCGATTTATATTGGGGAAACCAGTGAGCTTCATTTCGGGTTTCAAGTGCATACTGAGAAGACAGCGAAACTTCGCATTGAGTATGCCATCGATTTCGTAAAAGCCAATCAGAAAACGTCCCGGAAAATTTTCCTTTTGGCAGATAGGGATTTCTCGAATGGTGAAAGAGTTGAAAGAGTGAGGATTCACAATTGGAAAGACCTGACGACCCGTCGACATTATATGGGAATCCATCGAATAACACTCCTTGTGAACGGAGTCGAGGTTTCAGAAACGCATATCAAACTAAACGCTGAAGGATAACGGAACTTAAAAAGTATGGAAGTCCTTGATTAGTTACAGGAGTACCAGTACTTATAACTAACAAAAACGAGGAGTCCAGAGTTCCTCGTTTTTAATTCTTTCATGAAAGTGAAACATTGCAAATAACACATTAAAAATCAATCAAATCCAAAAAGTTGGATAGCTCCGATTGCTGCGCAAATTATTAATGAACAATGGTAAAACGATTATCACGGAACCAATTAACACAGGCGTAAATAAATAGCTCCAGCTATAATGACCTAGCATAACAACAAGTGGGTCTGCCCCTGCTGGCGGGTGCGTCGTTTTTGTCAGCATCATGACGGCAAATGCTAAACCCGCAGCCAAGCCGATCGCCCAAGGCTCATCGCCAAAAAAATGATAGGAGGCTAAACCTACGGATGTTGAAACGAAATGGCCGCCAATAATATTTCGTGGCTGTGATAACGGCGCGTTCCACAGACCGAACGCCAGTACACAGCTGGCACCAAATGGAGCCATTAACCACACTGCTGAAGTTATTTTTGTTAAAAGAATTAAAGCGAATATAGTTGAAAATCCCCAATCAGTCCCGTTATTGCGTCCTTAACATTTATCTGTAAAGGGCTTCTTCCTTTTCCCTTCATCTTCGTTAAATAACGTAGGTGAAAAAAACGTTTTTCTTTTTCCTTGCTACTGCTATACGGTCCAATGAACCCACTCCTTTTTATATAAGGCACCTTTCGTAAAGATTGTTGTTTTTAAAAACTAAACGATTTAAGGTTGATTGGAGC
>NZ_JBHVQU010000195.1:0-6799 GCF_042886655.1 Peribacillus sp. NPDC058002
CGCTTACTCTCATGCAGATAAGTGGTTTCCGCCGAAATTGAAAGGCTTTGCCAATTCGGTAGTGGTTGGCGGAGGAACCGTTGGTGCGATGATCGTGGCACCGATCCTCGTTTCTTTAATTACGATATTCGGATGGAAAGCTGCCTTTGCCGCCCTTGGTGGAGCAAGCCTTGTTTGGTTCTTCCTCTTTCAATTTTTAACAAAGGAAAATCCAGTTGAAGTATATGAAAACGTACAAAAGAAAAAGAAAGCGAAACTAGAAAAAATTAAATTGAAAGACTTTTTGTTGCTACTCGCATCACCTACTGCTTTGTTTACTACACTCGCATATTTTTCCACGTATATTTTAGTTGTTTGGTTTTCTGTTTGGCTCCCGATTTATTTAGTGGAAGCCGTAAAAATGACTCCAGGTCAAATGGGAACCAGCGTTGCGTTAATCGGAGTCGTTTCCGTATGTATTTATATGGGTGTTTCGATGGTGTCTGATCATTTATTCAAGAAGAATCAGAATTGGCGGTCATCGAGGGTATTTATCGTCGCGGGCGCCATGATTCTTGGTGCATTGTTCTTTTCCTCAATCATGGTATTTCGAAATCCAATCTGGGTAATAGTCGCCATGTGTTTAGCAAAGGGCCTTACATATGCAATCTTACCGATTGGACCAACGATCATGATCAATGAAATGCAAGAGCGTGGGGGATTGATGACAAGCATCTTAACATCATCAGGAAATATAGCAGGCATTATTGCACCTCTATTAACTGGCTATATCATAAGTTTTGCAGGAGGCAATGAATTATTGGGATATAACTTATCGATATTGTTCATGGCCATCCTTGTCCTGGCTTTTGGCATCCTGTTTGCGATATTCGTTAAACCAGCCAAATTTAAAGGGAAACATAAAAATAAAAGTTCGGATAACTTTGACCTTAAGTCCTCATAAGGAAGGTAGAACCTGCTTACATTCAATGAAACTAGTGAAATGAAGGAATGCCTTCAAATGGGTGTGAAAAAAGGAAAAGGAGCGGATGGGAAAATGAATAGAGATGCCGTCATAGTTTCTGCAGTTCGAACAGCCATTGGTAAACAGGGAGGTGCACTTGCATCGGTGCCCGCCCACGCATTTGGAGCAGAAGTGATGAAAGAAGCCATAAAACGAGCGAATGTCGAACCTCATATGATAGATGATGTAATCATGGGGAATGTGTTAAGCGGGGGTGGAAACATTGCCAGGTTAACGGCGCTGGAAACAGGACTCTCGCTTCATCTTCCGGGACTGACTGTCGACCGTCAATGCGGCTCGGGAATAAATGCTGTCAACTTGGCTGCACAAGCGATCCGTGCAGGCGAAGGTGATGTCTATATCGCCGGTGGGGTCGAGAGCATGAGCAGGGCGCCATACTTGATGGATCGTCCGGAAAAAGCATATAGTGCAAAGCCGCCGCAGTTCAGAAAATCCCGGTTGTCCCCAAAAGTGATTGGCGATCCCCCAATGGGAATCACGGCTGAAAACTTAGCGGAAAAATATGAGGTCAGCAGGGAAGAACAAGATGAATTCGCACTACAAAGCCAAAAAAAGATGGCCAAAGCCGTGGAAGAGGGCCGTTTCAATGAGCAAATTGCGCCTATTCATATTCCCGTCAGAAAAGGCGACGATATTGAATTTAAATCGGATGAACATCCACGTCCGCAAATAACGAAAGAAGGGCTAGCCCAATTATCACCTGCTTTTTTAGAAGGAGGTTCCGTGACTGCAGGCAATAGTTCGGGATTGAATGATGCCGCATCGGCCCTAGTCATAATGTCGAGGGAAAAAGCGGTGGAATTGGGGATTAAGCCTTTAGCGACGATAAGGGCACAGGCCGTTGCAGGGGTAGATCCAAATTATATGGGGATAGGACCTGTTCCCGCTATAAGAAAGGTAATGAAGAAATCAGGTCTTTCTTTAAATGAAATGGACATCATTGAAATTAATGAAGCCTTCGCCGCTCAAGTCATTGCTTGTAATAGGGAGCTTGATATGAATCCCGCAAGAGTGAATGTGAACGGGGGAGCCATTGCACATGGACATCCACTAGGTGCGACGGGTGCCATCCTCATTACGAAAGCGGTTTATGAGTTGAAGCGTTCTGCTGGAAGGTTTGCTCTTATTACAGCTTGCATTGGTGGCGGGCAGGGAATTGCCACGATAATTGAACGTGAAGCCTGATTTTGTAAGAATGAGGACTCCAATTTACCAGAATACAATGAATTCCACGGAATGATTAGATGATAACAACCTTATATGCCCTATGAAGAAAACTTAAAAATGGCTACTCATGAACAGAACTAAGGAGGAATAAACCGATGACAATCACCTTAACCAAGGAAATGCAGCAAATGAAGGAAATGATCCGTAATTTTGTTGAAAGGGAAGTCGAGCCCTACGCCATACAAATTGAAGAAGAAGATGCCATCCCGGAGCATTTGGTGGAAAAAGCAAAAGACCTTGGCTTATTCGGGATAAGCATTCCGGAACAATATGGTGGAATTGGCTTGAATGCTGTTGGAAAGGCTACCGTATTAGAGCAGTTAGGAAGGACCCATAATGGATTCGTTTCATTAATAAGCGCCCATACCGGGATAGGCAGTACAGGTCTGGTTAAGCTTGCATCCGAACATTTGAAAAATAAATATTTGCCTGAAATGGCAGCAGGCACAAAAATTGGCGCCTTTGCTTTATCTGAACCAGGAGCGGGGTCTGATGCAACCAATTTGGCAACAACTGCAGAAAAGAAGGGTGATTACTGGGTGATGAATGGGACGAAACATTTCATCACGAATGGGCCGATAGCTGATGTTTATACCGTATTTGCTTTAACGGATAAAGATAAAGGAGCAAAGGGAGGGATTACAGCATTTTTAGTAGAAAGAGATTTTCCCGGTTTAATTGTCGGCAAAAAGGACAAAAAAATGGGGTTAAGGGGATCATATACCTCACAGGTCATTTTCGAGGATTGTATCATACCTGAAGAAAATGTTATTGGCGAAGTTGGAATGGGATATATCTCTGCCCTGAAAATTTTAGGTGAAGGGCGTGTAGGTTTGGCTGCAAGATCAGTGGGATCAAGTGGTAAATTGATTGAATTATCAGCCAAATATGCAAAAGAGCGCATTCAATTCGGCAAACCAATTGCGGACAACCAAGCGATTCAATGGATGCTTGCTGATATGGCAACCGAAACGGAAGCCGCAAGAGCATTGACGATGATGGCGGCACAAAAGATTGATGAAGGAAAAAAGGTGATCAAAGAAGCATCGATGGCAAAGCTGTTCGCTTCTGACGTTTTTAATCGGGTCGCGGATAAAGCGGTTCAAATTCATGGCGGAATGGGATATATGGCTGAATATCCAGTTGAACGTTTTTATCGGGATGCCCGCATAACGAAAATCTATGAAGGAACGAATGAAATCCAACGTTTAATCATATCAAGGAATGTCTTGGAAGAGTGTTAATTTCTTACTGTTTATTCGGGCAGGCAGTCTTTTGCCTATGAATCTTGAATTTCAAGGGGGAGGAACGAAATGGGAGAAGATATCGTAATCGTTAGTGCTGTTCGAACACCGATTGGAAAGTACGGTGGAGCATTTAAAGAGATTAGTTCCGGTCATTTGGCGAGCATAGCCATTAAAGAAGCGATTAAGCGTGCGAATATTGTAGCAGAACAAGTGGATGAAGTCATTTTCGGGGAGGTTAGGCAAACGACCGAATCCTCGAATGTCGCGAGAGTGGCAGCGCTGCGTTCCGGGATTCCCGATTCTGCACCGGCTTTTTCAGTAAACCGGTTATGTGCATCTGGAATGCAGGCCATCACCTCAGCAGCACAGCAGATAAGCTCAGGTCAAGCAAATATAGTCGTTGCCGGCGGTACGGAAAGCATGAGCCGCGCACCGCTTTATTTAAGAAGTGCCCGTTTTGGGGGAGATAGGACCAAGCTAGTGGATTCCAATACTGAAGCTGGACAGCAGCCACAAGAAATTTATGGAAAAAATTTAGGGATGGGAATCACTGCTGAAAATGTCGCAGAACGATACAGCATTTCCAGGGAAGAACAAGATGCCTTTTCAGTGGAAAGTCAACGAAGAGCGGCAAAAGCGATAAAAGAAGGAAAGTTCAAGGATGAGATTGTTCCTGTTCAGGTCTCTGACAGGAAGAGTATGGTTACCATTGAAACGGATGAATATCCACGTCCGGAAACTACAATGGAAAAACTTGCAAGTTTAAAACCGGCATTCAGGGAAAACGGAACCGTCACTGCAGGGAATGCTTGTGGCCGTAATGATGGGGCTGCTGCATTGGTATTAATGAAAGCGAGTGAAGCGAAACGGTTACAAATAAAACCACTCGCAAAGATTGTCGATTGGGCGACCGCGGGAGTTTCGCCTGAAGTGATGGGAATTGGTCCAGTACCAGCCGTCGGAAAACTTATGGAGCGCACCGGGAAAAAGGTAGAGGAAATCGGGCTTTTCGAATTAAATGAAGCGTTCGCTTCACAGGCATTGGCAGTAATCAGGGATTTATCGCTAGATGAAAACAAAGTTAATGTAAATGGGGGAGCGATCGCTCTTGGACACCCAGTCGGATCGACGGGCGCCCGGATCGTGACAACGCTAATATATGAACTGATTCGCAGGAAAGAAAGATATGGTGTTGCTACACTTTGTGTTGGCGGCGGACAGGGAATGGCTATCATGATTGAAACCGTATAGGCCAACGATTCAGGAGTGGAAACCCCATGCGTTTCTGCTTCTTTCCGTATATAAGTTGAATCGCGCCAAAGTGAGGGGGAGGAAGATTGCCTGTTGAAGTGGAAGATATTCGTAATCAATTCGAAAGTTGTGCATTCTTTGCACATATAGGTTTTGAAATCATTCGGTTTGAAGAGGGGAATGTTACGATAAAGTTGAACATAGAAGAACATTTGCTTAATGTTAATGGAACACTGCACGGGGGCATTCATGCTACCATGCTGGATACCATTCTAGGAATGGTGACTCGTTCCGTTACCAAATCCAAAGTAGTTACGACAAGCTTAACTGTACATTATTTGGCCAGCATATCGAGCGGGGAACTACTTGCGGAAGCAAAAGTCCTTCAAAAAGGATACAAAATTGCCTTTACTGAAGGAGAAATAAAAGATACTGAGGGCAACACAATTGCAAAGGGCACAGGGATTTTTAAAATCATTCGTGATAAATGAGGCAAGGATGATCAAGTTGGCAGACAAATGACTTTGCTCCATTTTAATTGATAAGAATGAGGTGTGAAAAAAATTGACTAGAACTTGGCATGGATTTTATCCGAAAGAAACTCCTGCTGAAATTGACATTCCTGTATTGTCATTATATGGACTACTTGAACGTTCAGCCCGACTTTATCCAACTTGCAAAGCCGTAATAGATGGGGATCGGGAAATGACATTTATGGAATTAAAGGATGCCTCATATCGTTTTGCTGTTAATTTATGCAACCGTGGATTTCAAAAAGACGATCGTATAGCGATCATGCTGCCAAATTGTCTAGAATATATCATTGCCTATTATGCCATTCATCGTTTGGGAGGTGTGGTCGTTCAAGTGAACCCACTGTATCAGGCGAGTGAATTGGATTATATATTACGGGATTCCGAAGCCAATTGGTTCATTGGGCGTGAGGAACAACGGGGAAAATTATTGCTAACTAGTTTTTCTGATAGGTTAACGTTCATTTCTGCCGAACAATTAATGGAAACTGGAACGGATTTATCAAGGAAAGATCAGGAACTCCCTGCTCTGGCTCTCGATCCGAAGGAAGCTGTGGCTGTACTTCAATATACAGGGGGGACTACAGGGAAATCAAAAGGGGTCATGCTCACGCATTTTAATTTAATCTCGAATGTTTATCAAGATTTTGCCTTTACGGCAAATGCCCTTCAACTCCAAAGGCCTGGGGAACGGATGCTTGGATTGACCCCATTATTCCATGTGTTTGGCAATGGACGATTGAATAGTGCCATATATGCCGGATCGACTTTTATCACATTAGAGAAATTTGAAATAAACAAGGTGGTGGATTTGATTCGAACACATCGGCCAACCATTTTTCCAGGCGTACCGACCATGTATATTGCTTTACTGAATCACCCGGAATTAACGGCGGACGATTTAAGCTGCTTTAAGTACTGCAGCTGTGGTTCAGCCCCGCTCCCGATAGAAATCATTCATCAGTTCGAAAAAAAATTACGGGTCACGATATTGGAAGGGTTTGGCATGTCGGAAACTTCACCCACTACCCACCGAAATCCAGTCATAGGTCAGAAAAAGCCAGGAAGTATCGGTATTCCATACCCAAATACCGACGCTAAAATCGTCGACCTGAAAACAGGCATTGTTGAATTGCCGGCAGGTGATAGAGGCGAACTGATCATTAAAGGGCCGCAAGTAATGAAGGGATATTGGAAAAATTCAGAGGAAACGGCAACGGCTTTGCGGGATGGATGGCTTTACACTGGAGATATCGCGACGATGGATGAAGACGGATATTTTTATATCGTAGGCAGGAAGAAAGATATGATCATTGCAAGCGGTTATAATGTTTATCCAATCGAAGTTGAAGATATTATTTATCAGCATCCAGCCGTAAAAGAGACATGTGTATATGGGGTTCCGGATTCATACCGTGGGGAAACGGTAAAGGCGGCCATTGTCTTAAAGAAAGGAAAGTCAGTTCCGGAGCAGGAAATCAGGGAGTTTTGCGTGCAACGATTGGCCAGATACAAAG
>NZ_JBHVQU010000196.1:0-6798 GCF_042886655.1 Peribacillus sp. NPDC058002
ATCTTAATCATTTTGAGGAGGGTTCACGGTTGGGGAATACATTGGTAAAATCTCAGCTTGAGGATGTAAAAGGGTTTTTAGAAACGACAGTGGCTCAACTAGAAGAATTTATGAATGAGACGACCTATTCTAAGCTGCAAGAGGAAAAAAGCGGGGATGAAACCTATTATAAAGGAATCCTTTCTAGTTTAAGAAGAATGCTTGTAAGTTGTGAAGAGGGCTTGGAGGCTTGCCAAATCGTTCTGAAAAATGATGCTTTCAATAAAGCTGCAGCTGAAAAGACGCTTTATAGAGTTTATCATCAATGTATCGAAGAATACTTTTCCCCAAAATCAGATAGGTGGTTTGAGGACAGCAGATCTGCCTATACAGGAAAAAACTCGATTAAATTTCACCAAAGTGTACCTGATAGCATAATATCCATTCTGAAGGCCGTGGAAAGTGGATTCCAGACGATGCGTGAAGAATTGGAGTTTTATGAAACGGATTACCGGACGAAAATGTTACAGTCAAGATAATGAAACAGCTGGGCTTAAGAGGCCTAGCTGTTTTTTTTAGCTATAAATGGAATCTCCGCTTAATCGAAACATAAAATACTTTGATGATTTATGTGCATAAAGGTTAAGAGGAGGTTGCAAGATGTCCGATGAAAGAGATTATGCTAAAGAGGTAAGTGATTGGGTAGATGGAGTGATGGAATATCTTGAGAAGATCGATATCACCGATTCACCATTGCTGTCGAATATGGAACGGCTTTCCCAGTTGACAAAAGATATGGATGAGGAAGAAATGGATTATGAGGATATGGTCCTGATTGAAGAAGAGATGGCTCGGGTCTACCAGGAAATTGAAGAACTCGCTAGAGAATTCAGTATACAGGATAGGCAATCAGTGCCCATTGGGAAGCATACGCTACCGCCGTTACCTTATGCCTATGAGGCATTGGAACCGACAATTTCAAGGGAAATCATGTATCTGCACCATGATAAGCATCATCAAGCATATGTCGATGGTCTGAATAAAGCGGAATTGATGATGAAAAAAGCGAGGGAAACGAAAGATTTTTCCTTGTTGAAACATTGGGAAAAGGAAGCAGCCTTTCATGGGTCAGGCCATTATCTCCATACGCTGTTCTGGGAAGAGATGATACCGGGAGGGGGCGGACAGCCAAGGGGGGATTTACTCAATCAGATTGAGACGGATTTTGGAAGCTTTGCAGCTTTTAAAAGTCATTTTAGTGAAGCTGCCAAACAAGTAGAAGGAGTTGGCTGGGCGATTTTAGTCTGGGTTCCGCGTGCGCGGCGGCTAGAAATACTTCAATCGGAATTGCATATGGTTTTGACCCAGTGGGATACGATCCCAATTCTTGTTCTTGATGTATGGGAACATGCTTATTACCTGCAATATAAAAATAATCGGGCAGCCTATGTGGACAAATGGTGGGACGTTGTAAACTGGCCGAAAACTGCCGTAAGGTTCACCGAAGCGAAAAAACTTATCTGGAAAAAGCAATAACTGACAAAATATAAGGAGCCTTTTGAGAACCAATTGCAAATATACGAGCCGTGAAGGTTCGTTTTTTTTTTTGCATGAAATATTGTATCAAGAATTTTTTAGGGAAAATATGGGAATGATATGAAGGAGAGCTGCAAATTTTTATTTTGGGAGCGACTTATGATTCTCATTTGGATATTATAATTAGATTGAAAAGGAGATGATATCATCTCACGAAATAATGAGCATGTGTCTTATATAAATCCTTGAAATAACATTGGAAACGTGTTAAATATGCTACTTTGAAGTACTATGGGTTTTTAAAAATAATTAATTTATATCAATATAAAAACTGTGACCAATTTGTGAACTTAAAAATTATTAAGGTATATTTATTGACTAACTTCTATTTAATAATTATTATAAATAGGAGCAGATAAAAAAATAGCTATTGGAGGAATTTATTATGTCATTGATCAATAAACAAGTTGAAGATTTTAAAGTACAAGCTTACCATGCAGGAGAATTCAAAGAAGTTACACTTGAAGATGTTAAAGGAAAATGGGCAGTATTCTTTTTCTACCCAGCTGACTTCTCTTTCGTATGTCCAACTGAATTAGCTGATCTTCAAGATAACTATGAAACATTCAAGGAAATTGGTTGTGAAGTTTACTCAGTTTCAACAGACACTCATTTCAGCCACAAAGGATGGGCAGATGCCACTGATACAATCGGTAAAATCCAATATCCAATGTTAGCTGACCCAGCAAACGTTTTATCCCGTCAATTCGGTGTATTGATTGAAGAAGATGGATTGGCTCTACGTGGAACTTTCATCGTGAATCCAGAAGGACAAATTAAAGCATACGAAATTAATGACCTAGGAATTGGCCGCAATGCTGAAGAACTTGTAAGAAAAGTTCAAGCTGCGCAATTCGTAGCGGAACATGGAGATAAAGTTTGCCCTGCAAAATGGACTCCAGGTGAAGCCACTCTTGAACCAAGCCTAGACCTTGTAGGTAAACTTTAATTTATAATGGGATGGTCCATTTCTACAGGTAATGGACATACCGAGCATTGATGTACGATTACAGGGACAACTCGTCCTGCAAGATCTTATGACAAAAGGCACTTACCTAAAATAAGTGCCTTTTGTTTTTCAAAATAATCAGTTTAGCACGTATTATCATTAAGCAAGGAGCACAAAAGATGAAAAAAATCTATGATTTATTAATTATTGGCGGCGGACCTGCAGGCCTCTCAGCCGGCGTCTATGCAGGAAGAGCTAAGTTAAAAACAATAATTCTTGAAAAAGGAACTGGCGGCGGACAAGCTGCAACTACATCGGAAATAGCCAATTATCCTGGTATCCGTCATATATCGGGCCCTAGGTTAGTTGAAGAAATGAAGCTTCAAAACGAGGATTTTGGCGTCGAATTCGCCAAAGCCGATGTAACGGGCGTGGATTTCTCCGGTGAGGTGAAAGTCGTAAAAACTCTTGGCGGGGACTACCATGCCCGCGCCGTCATCATTGCAACGGGTGCATCCCCAAGAACACTAGGCTTTCCAGGTGAAGAGGAATTTACTGGCCGCGGTGTAGCATATTGTTCAACATGCGATGGTGAATTCTTTGAAGGGTTGGAAGTTTTCGTTATCGGGGCAGGATATGCAGCCGCCGAAGAAGCTATATTCCTGACCCGCTTTGCTACAAAAGTTACAATCATCGCCCGGGAATCAAGCTTCTCGTGTGCCCCGTCCATTGTGGATAAAGTAATGGCAAATGATAAGATTGAAGTGAAATTCAATACGGAGATTCTTGGGGTATATGGAGACGGGATGATTCAAAGTGCCCGTTTCATCAATAATGCGACTAAAGAAGAATTTGAATATGAGGCGAAGGAAGAAGACAGCACGTTTGGAGTTTTCGTTTTCATAGGGTATGAGCCGAAAACAGAAATATTCAAGGGCCACATCGAAATGGATCATGCCGGTTACATTTTAACCGATGATGATATGAAGACTAATGTGAAAGGTGTCTATGCAGCGGGCGACCTAAGGCCAAAATCCTTACGCCAGATTATTACAGCTGTATCTGATGGAGCGATTGCAGCAACGGATGCCGGTAAATATATTGAAGAAGAAAAAGATCGCCTAGGAATCAAAGATGAACCTGAAGTTGAAAAACCGGCGAAAAAAGAACAGGCTGCTGTCCCGGCAGGTAAGAGCGCTTTATTAAGTGATGCGTTACGCGGCCAATTAAAGGGAATCTTCGGCAAGATGGAGAGCGAAGTAACATTGGTGTCCATCGTCGATGAAAGCTTGCCAAAATCGGTCGAATTGCGAGACTTCTTGTTGGATGTTGCGGAATTAGGAGACAAGCTGCATCTTGAGTTATACAACAAGGGGGAAAGCCCGGAAATTGAAGGAAAAATCAATGCAGATAAGTTCCCTGTCGTTTCCCTCTTAAATTCGAATGGTGACTACAGTGGCGTCAAGTACCACGGTGTACCAGGCGGCCATGAGTTGAATTCCTTCATTTTGGCTATCTATAACTTGGCCGGTCCTGGTCAAGCATTGGATTCGGCCGTATTGAATTCAATTAAGGGAATCAGTAAAAAAGCGAACATTAAGGTTATGGTTTCATTGGCATGTCACTACTGTCCAGACGTTGTAGTGGGTGCACAGCGCATTGCGATTGAAAACCCTAACGTTGAAGCTGAAATGGTCGATATAAGTAATTTCCAGGATATCAAGAAGAAATATAAAGTCATGAGCGTGCCGGCCATGATTATCAATGATGAAGAAGTGGTATTCGGAGCTAAGAAAATTGATGAAATCGCTGCATTATTAGTATGATAGAACACTAAATCGATAGGGGCCCCTATCGATTTTTTTTATGTTGAAAATCAATAGATATCATGAAGGTTTACATTCTTTTATTCATAACCCTTGTCCATTTGCATAAACTTGTACAAAAACAAGTAAAGAGACGAGGGGGCACTCATGCGTTTTCCATATAAAGGGTTATCAAGTTTGTGTATCGTCATTCTCCTGTTGTCTTTTATGGCACCCGTACAAAGCGCCAATGCAAATGTATCTGTAAGTGCCCATAGTGCGATTTTAATGGATGAGGATAGCGGAAGGGTCATATATGAAGTGAATGCTCATGAAAAGAACCGCATAGCAAGCATTACGAAAATAATGACTGCTATCTTGGCTATTGAATCGGGACTAATGGATGAAACAGTGAAGGTTAGCAGCAATGCCTTCGGGACGGAGGGCTCATCACTTTATTTAAAAGAAGGAGAAAGAATTAAGCTCGAAGATTTGGTTTACGGCTTGATGCTTCGTTCAGGTAATGATGCAGCAGTCGCAATCAGCGAAAAGGTTGGGGGAAGCCTGGATGGATTCGTGTGGATGATGAATCAAAAGGCGGAAGAAATCGGGATGAAAAATACCCATTTTTCAAATCCGCATGGTTTGGACAATACGAAAAACCATTATTCAACCGCATATGATATGGCGATACTCACTCGTTATGCCATGCAAAATGAAACGTATGCAAAGATCGCCGGCACAAAGGAACACAGGGCACCTAATTCCACAGAACAATGGGATTATGTATGGAAGAACAAAAACCGCCTACTTACACAATTGTATGAGTATTGCACAGGGGGGAAAACAGGGTATACCAAACTAGCAAAACGTACCTTGGTCACAACCGCAACAAAAGACGGGCATGACCTGATTGCTGTGACATTGAATGGTCCGGATGATTGGAATGATCATATTCAAATGTACGAATCCGCATTTAAGGATTATAAGCCAACAGAAATTTTACCTGAAGGCATGGTAAAGAATATGGAAAATAAAATATATAAAGGGCATGTCTACATTAAAAATGATTTTTCGTACCCACTGACAAAAGAAGAGAGAAAGTTGGTCAATGTGAAAATGAAATTGTTGAAGCCACAGAGGGCTTGGAAGGATAAAAGGAAAATCCCTGCAGTGGTCGGCAGAGCATCCATCTATCTTGATGGAAAGAAAATAGGTAGTCGTTCGATTTTTTATGGGGAATCAAAAGAAAGCTTCAAGCAACAATCATTCCAATCTTCATGGGCTGAGATATTTGAAGCGGTATTGGGAATCGGACGCAATGGTTAATTACATTTGGTTCGGGATGTTTGTGATCGGTATTGTCTTTGGCATGATCAATGGGACGATGGATCAGGTGAATGAAGCTCTATTTGTCAGCGCAAAGGAAGCGGTCACCCTTTGCCTGGGACTGATGAGCATACTTGTCTTTTGGCTGGGTTTGATGAAAATAGCGGAGGAATCGGGGCTGTTGGATAAACTATCCAATTTGTTCAAGCCGTTCATGAGATGGCTATTCCCTGAAGTGCCTCCCAATCATCCCGCTATGGGGTATATACTTTCCAATATGATGGCAAACACATTTGGATTGGGGAATGCAGCTACGCCTCTTGGTATAAAAGCCATGGAACAGCTAAAGAAACTAAATGGGGGAAAAACAACGGTCAGCCGCTCGATGGTCACTTTTTTAGCCATCAATACTTCAAGCGTAACGTTGATTCCGACTACAGTCATTGCTATCCGCATGAATTACGATGCCCACTCCCCGACGGACATCGTTTTTCCGACCATAATAGCAACGGCCATTTCTGCAGTTGGAGGAATTGCGATAGATCGATATTTTTATTACAAGAGAAAGAGGAGCGGGAGGGAATAGGATGTTGCACTGGATGACCACCATTTCAATTTGGATGATACCGATTTTGATCCTCTGTATATTACTGTACGGTACATTGAAAAGAGTCCCCACCTATGAGACCTTCGTTGAGGGGGGGAAAGAAGGAATCAGCATGTCTTTTTCCCTCATCCCTTTTCTGGTAGGGATGCTAGTGGCGATTTCAGTATTTAGGGCATCGGGGGCATTGGACTTCATTGTACAATCACTGCACCCCTTGCTTTCCCTTCTTCATTTTCCGTCTGAGGTTTTACCCCTTGCGATCATTAGACCAATATCCGGAACAGCCGCTTTAGGAATGACCAGCGACCTGATATCTGTTTATGGACCGGATTCCTTTATCGGGCGCTTGGCTGCCACGATTCAGGGAAGTACAGATACCACCTTCTATGTATTGACCGTTTATTTTGGAGCTGTCGGGATCAAAAAAATGGGTGATGCCCTAAAGGTCGGTCTTTTGGCAGACTTGATCGGTATCATAGCTGCCGTTATCGTCGTTACATTGGTTTTCGGTATGAATTAAAGGCTAGGGAAAT
>NZ_JBHVQU010000197.1:0-6761 GCF_042886655.1 Peribacillus sp. NPDC058002
CAGGTTCATAGTACCCTAAATTCATCATTTGAAACCGCTGGTTATATTAATAAAAAGTAAAGAATGACAAGTGCTCCCAGGCCTCCCGCTATGGAAAAATGGAGCAGCTTCAGTTTTTTGCCCATTAGTATCCAGAGTCCGCAATTAATGAACAAGAAAATATAAAGGATACCTACTTTGCCTGGTGCCATGAATTCCGCAAAACTGATGGTTAGTAAAAGCAATGATAGCACCATTCCCATCAACGACATT
Organism: Peribacillus sp. NPDC058002; assembly: GCF_042886655.1. NCBI lineage: Bacteria > Bacillati > Bacillota > Bacilli > Caryophanales > Bacillaceae > Peribacillus > Peribacillus sp. NPDC058002. The sequence goes on from NZ_JBHVQU010000197.1 coordinate 253, forward strand.
TGAAAAATGATTTTCCTGCCGTTAAAGCGGCGGACCGCCAGCCAAAAGACAAGTATTGAAATTGTTGTCATAAGCATTTGCATTCTTATGGGTATTTCAGTAAAATAATTCAAAAATACAATAAATGCAAAAAGGGCTCCGATAAACAGCCCTGAAAAGATGCCGTTTTTTTTGCTCTCGGTTTTAATCGATTTAGATGGCGGCTGTTCGCCTTGACAGTATAATGCAAGCAGATAATTACAATATTGTTCTGGAAGCATACGGCTTTCCTTCCAGGAGTTTATTTCTTGAATGATGATTTTCTTTCTCATCTCATCCATGGATCTCACTTCCTCATCACTTTTTAACGGCTTAGCTTTTTAGTTATGTAAATTGTTTCCGATTCCCATTATACGGAAAAATGGATACGTATTGTTCTTTCAAGGATATTTTTACATCAAAATTTAAAAAAGAGCCGCTCCCGAACGCTAGGCATTCAAAGAGGGCTCTGTAAAGGACATATACATTCTATTCCAGGAAATCTTTCAAGCGTTTGCTGCGGCTTGGATGTCTCAGTTTACGTAGCGCCTTCGCTTCGATTTGACGGATACGCTCGCGGGTGACCCCGAACACTTTACCCACCTCTTCAAGAGTACGGGTGCGGCCATCATCAAGTCCAAAGCGGAGTCTCAAGACGTTCTCTTCACGGTCTGTAAGAGTATCCAATACGTCTTCCAGCTGTTCTTTCAAAAGTTCATATGCTGCATGTTCCGATGGGGAAGTCGCATCCTGATCTTCAATGAAATCACCTAAATGTGAATCGTCCTCTTCACCTATTGGCGTTTCCAATGAAACAGGCTCCTGAGCTATTTTCAAGATTTCACGAACTTTTTCAGGTGTTAAGTCCATATCCTCCGCAATTTCTTCCGGAGAAGGTTCACGGCCTAAATCCTGAAGAAGCTGTCTTTGGACACGGATCAATTTATTGATGGTTTCCACCATATGCACCGGTATCCGGATCGTTCGTGCTTGGTCGGCAATGGCACGGGTTATCGCCTGGCGAATCCACCATGTTGCATACGTACTGAACTTGAATCCCTTGCGGTAATCAAATTTTTCCACTGCTTTGATAAGTCCCATATTACCTTCCTGAATCAAATCAAGGAAAAGCATTCCGCGTCCGACATAGCGCTTGGCGATACTGACAACAAGACGAAGGTTAGCTTCTGCCAAACGGCGTTTCGCTTCTTCATCCCCATCTTCAATTCTCGTCGCCAGAGATATTTCCTCTTCTGCCGATAAAAGGTCGACCCGACCAATTTCCTTTAAATACATGCGTACTGGGTCATTAATTTTAACGCCAGGAGGAACACTTAAATCATTTAAATCAAACTCTTCTTCTTTTGCAAGTTTCTTCTCATCTGGATCGTCTTCATCTTCGTCTTCCTCACCATCAGTGAGTATTTCGACGCCATTTTCTGCTAACACCTCATAGAACTCATCCATTTGATCGGAATCCAACTCAAAACCGCCAATCATTTCAGCAATTTTTTCTAAAGTCAAAGAGCCCCGTTTTTTACCTAGCTCTAGTAATTTTTCTTTCACCTGTTCAAGGCTAAATTCATTATCAACTTGTTTGGAACGTGCTGGTTTTTCAGCCATTAGTTCCCCTCCTTCCAGGACTTACACCTAAACGACTACAACATTTTACGCAATTTAATGATTTCCATGGCAATTTGTGCAGCAGTGACATAATCACTTCGTCTAACTGCATCTTTTTCTTCAACTTGTTTTTCTTTTATCTTTAACAACTTTTCATATTTCAACACTTGATTTATACAATCGGTCAGTTCTTTATCGGTAACTTCCTCATTCACTGACATCATTTCTATTTCAGAAACGATCCTTCTCAAGTTTGGATCCGGTAAATAAGTAAGGAAAAAGCTTGTATCCGGTTCGTGTCCATCTTCATAGAACGCATATAAATAGGTGATGATTGCCTGATGTTCATCTACATGAAAGACCGTTTGACCAAGCAACTGCTGAATTTTGAATGTCATATCCCTGCTTTTTAGCATATGGGCAATCAACTTCATTTCAGCATTATGGTGAGCAGGCTTTAACTTATGCTCATATTGCAGGGCCATCTTCTTTGGAGCTGCTGGCTGCGGCAGTGTCCCCTTCTTGCGTTCCGTAAAGAACACCTGACGCTGCTGCTGTTCCAGCGCATCCAATGAAAGGGAAAATTCAGAGGATAGCTGCCGGAGATAATGATCCCTCTCCACTGCATTGGGCAATCGCGAAATTTCTTTAAGGACTTCTTCGATATATTGAATTCGATCTCCTTCATTATTTACATTTTTCCCTCGACGCAAATAATGCATTTTGAATGCCATGTAGGTTAAACTGGCCCCTATTACTTCAGAAACAAAGCTTTTTTCACCGAATTCCTTTATGTAGTCATCGGGGTCCAAGTTATCAGGCATGAGAGCGACTTTCACGGAAAACTCATGGTCCTGTAACATATTAACTGCACGATTGGCAGCGTTCAATCCCGCAGAGTCCGAATCGTAGCAAATAAGTATCTGGTCAGTATTTCTTTTTAAAAGCTGGATATGCTGGTCCGTCAGGGCAGTACCCATTGTAGCGACCGCATTCTCCACACCTGCGCCAACTGCTGAAATGCAATCGGCAAAGCCTTCAAAAATGACAGCTTGTTCTTTCTTTCGTATGTGTGGTCTTGCATGATGGAAATTATATAAAGTTTTACTTTTATTAAAGATTGGCGTTTCAGGACTATTCAAATATTTGGGCTCATCGTCCCCCATCGCTCTTCCTGAAAACGCAATCGTATTTCCTTGATGATCCATAATTGGAAACATGACTCTATTTCTGAAACGGTCAAAATATGACTCGTCTTTTTCCCTGTAAATAATAAGCCCTGCCTGCTCCATGTATTCCGCTGGAAACCCGCGTTTTAAAAGGAATTTGGACACGAAGTCCCATGAATCCAAAGAGTAGCCAATTTGGAACTTTTCTATCGTTTCTTCAGTAAACCCGCGTTTAAGTAAATATTCGAGAGCATCCTGCCCCTCTTTCGTATTAACGAGGAGATGATGATAAAACTTCCTCAGCAGGTCATGGGCTTCAATCATTTGCTGAGAGCCTGCCGGCATGTTAGATCGCTTGGAATCCTTATTGATTTCAACATCCAAAGGAACATTTCCCTTTTCAGCTAAAACTTTTGCAGATTCCACAAAGCTGTAGCCTTCTATATCCATCAAGAAGGTAAAAATATTCCCGCCTGCCCCGCAACCAAAACAGTGAAAAATTTGTTTTTCCGTTGAAACGGAAAACGAAGGCGAGTTTTCACCATGAAAAGGACATAGGCCAAAGTAATTGCGCCCCTGCTTCTTCAGCTGGACATACTCCCCAATTAAATCAACAATGTCAACAGCTTCGCGAATTTGATTAATTTTCTCATCTTCTATACGGCCATTTATCATTTTTCCACCTTGCAATATTGGTGATAGTTTTTAATTCGATACTGATTCCTAATTCCCTGCAAAGTTCGACAATGTTTTCATAAGTTTATTTGTAAAACATGCACGGTCTTCCTTTGTGAATGCTTTCGGCCCTTTCGTATGCTTACCCTGCCTGCGGAGTTTCGCCGACTGATAACGCATATCCAAGAGCATGAAAATATTCTCGTCAGTGTATTCTTTTCCCCTTGGCGAAAGGACATAAACGTTTTTAGGAAGCAGGGTCCCAGCCAAACCAATATCTGCTGTAACGACAATATCACCCTTTTTTACTGAGTTTACTATATAAAGATCTGCCGCTTCTTTGTCTGCATCGACATAAACCCATTTACCTTCAGGGTTATTCATCATATTTTTATATGATGCAACAAAACAGACTTCAACATCGTGCAAATTTGCACAATGAAGGATTTCGTCTTTCACCGGGCATGCATCGGCATCGACGTGTATCGTAGGTTTATTATTCATACCTTCTAATTCTACATCTTTCTGCATAATCCTTTTTCTCCCCTAAAATTTATGAAGATATGGTGAATTTTCAGCATTGATTCAGAGGATTCCCTCTAAAAAGAGCACAAATCATTCTTCAAAGAATACCTGCTTATTTAAGTGAAAGCACCTCTTTTGCCTTGAAAAAGACCAGCCCTTCCTGAATTATACGGAACATGTCGAATTATTTTTATAATAAAAACCTTGACATCTCATTAACCTTTAGTTTATTCCTTATTAATTAAGTCTAAACCTTAAGATTACTTTTTTCTCACAATTTTTTATTATAGTCTATTTGATTAGAAGATGCCAACATTTAAATTCTGAATGTTTTTTCATGCAAATCAACGGATTTTCGTTTGGAAACCAAGAGGGATTTTATGTAATTATTTTGAACTTATTCTTGTTATTCCCTTTTTCGTCCTTGGCATTAAAATGTGAGCTGACACATAGAGTGTCTAGCTCACATTTTGATTTGCCTTAATTATAAGGATCAACGGTTTTTATTTTGAAGGATATTGATTATCAAATTGGCTGTTTCTTCGACAGCCTTATTGGTTACATCAATGATAGGACAGTTCAACCTTGATATGATTGTATCAAAGTATGTCAATTCTTCTTTTATTCGCTCCACATTTGCGTAAATGGCATGATCATTGAGCCCAAGTGACTTTAATCGTTCTTTACGAATATGGTTCAGCTTTTCCGGGCTGATCTTCAAACCGATGCATTTTTCAGGAGGTACCAGGAACAGCTCTTCTGGAGGTTCCACTTCAGGCACTAAAGGTACGTTCGCCACTTTATAGCGCTTGTGGGCTAAATACTGTGATAATGGTGTTTTGGAAGTGCGCGAAACACCCACAAGGACGATATCTGCACGTAAAATGCCCCGTGGGTCACGTCCATCATCATATTTCACAGCAAATTCAATGGCTTCCACACGCTTGAAATAGTCATCATCCAGCTTTCTCACCAGACCAGGTTCATTAAGCGGCCCTTTTGGCGCCCTTTCCTGAAGGATGTCCATGAGCGGCCCTAAAATGTCATAAGCAGACAGGTTTTCTTTCTCGACCTGTGCTTTCATATACGCTCTAATGGCTGGCTTGACAAGAGTATAAGCAATGATCGCCCCATCCAACTTAGCCAGTGATATCACTTCATCCACGTTTTGTTCATCTTCAATATACGGAATTCTCTTTATGGAAAAAGCAGATCCCGAGAACTGGCTTGCAGCGGCTTTTGTAACCAATTCCGCTGTTTCCCCTACTGAATCCGATACAACATATATAATTGAACCGTTCATATTCTCCGTCATTCCTTTTGCAAGCCCCCTAATAGCCTTCATCAGCCAAAGCTACGAATGCTTTCGTAATATTGGTTTTTGTAATCCTTCCAATTACTTCATAGCCTTTTTCTGTGTCTTTGACGACTGGTAATGAGTCGATTTGTTTATCAATCAATTTTTTGGCAACATCAATCAACAGGTCTTCTTTTGAACACATGGTTATATTGGGCATCCTAGTCATGATGATGTTGACTGGAATGGAGTTAAGCTCCTGTTTCCCAATACTCGCACGCAACAAGTCTTTCCTTGATAAGACACCAACAAGCAATGCATGCTTATCGACGACGAACATTGTTCCGACATCTTCTAAAAACATCATGACTATTGCATCATATACGGAAATGCCCTCGTCAACAACGACAGGTATCGATTGGTAGTCTCGTACATAAAGATGGTTGAGGCTATCTGTCAAAAGCTGTGTCCCTGACCTGCCTGTATAGAAATACCCCACCCGGGGCCTGGCATCAAGAAAACCTGCCATCGTTAAAATCGCTAGATCTGGACGAAGTGTCGCCCTGGTAAGGTTCAATCTATCCGCAATATGTTCTCCAGTAATCGGTCCGTTTTCTTTTACGATTTGTAAAATCTGTTCCTGACGCTTATTCAATTGGATTATAATCACCACCCCACTGCTTTCGCAGAGTAAAGTAACAAAAGTAGTTCATTTAATAATTATATACTAAATTATTTAATTAGGGCATTTTTGTCCTATTTATTGACCATTTATCTTTTGAAGAAATCGGAAGCCCTTATTTAAAGGGTTTCCGATTTCCATACATCCTTTCGATCATGTAAGGATGATTTTATTCATGGCAGCAAAACCTGCAACTAAATCACTGATTTCCTTCATTAAGGATAAACGGTTATTACGGATTGCTTCATCCTCTGCCATGACCATTGTATTCTCGAAATATGACTCTATTTCCGTTTGCAGCGAAACAAGCTGTTCAAACCGCTCATTCTCATCTTTGGATTCCATATAATGCTTTGCCACTTTTTGATATTTTTCGTATAACGCATTCTCTTGATCATTTTCAAAGGCACTAGGGTCGACAGTTACCTTTTTGTCACATTTCACGGCAATGTTCATGACCCGACTCAAAGCTTCCAGATTTTCTTTAAAGCCAGCTTCGTCTTTTTTCGCATTCAAGACA
>NZ_JBHVQU010000198.1:0-6598 GCF_042886655.1 Peribacillus sp. NPDC058002
ATCCTACACAATATATGTAAGAAAAAATATATCATAAGGCATGAGCCTTGGCTACTCTGCATTCTTGTCAATCAACCTTTCTATTTTAACACGATATGAAGGAAAGATGTAGAGGTGAATGAAACACCATAAGAGGATTTGTTCAGATGGCAAAACAAAAGACGCTTAATCAGCGCCCCTTATCTTAATCCATATGGTTACCGTTCATTTATTCATCGTTTAACATTTACCTTGCAGTTTTAATCGCTTTTTGATCCCGCTTGTTCTTCCAGCGTTTCTTTACTTCCTTGAATATGATGGGAGCAGCAAAAATAAGGGCCCTTTTTAATAATTTCTTCATTTCATCAGTCCTTTCTTTCTAAACTATACCCGATTATTTTCGTGAAAAACTTAATGCCAAATAGTTTTCCTTATTTCAACCATCAAGGCTACTGCTCTTGGACATGGCAACCCTGTCAAATTTCTATCGAGGAAATTCCTGCACGGCAATACCGTTATGCTTCCCCTTATTAAACCTTCTTAAAATTATTTTCCCCAAACGGGAATGTATAATTTGCTTCCATTTGTTTTATCCTTTATAAAGGTGGGTATATACTAAAAAACTGGAAATTGATCCAGAGGTTAGTGGATTAATTTTCCCTCTAGGCTTTCACATATTATCAATCATCTTCGAATGATGACTTTAACTTGAATGAGGGTGCTGGATAATGTGTGAAATTGATTTTTCCATCTAGGTAAAATCTTCACCATTAATATTTTTTAACTTTTTAGGAGGATTCATCGAATGACAGTAACAGGTAAAGTGAAATGGTTCAATAGTGACAAAGGATTTGGATTCATCGAAGTGCCAAACGAAGATGATGTTTTCGTTCATTTTTCCGCCATTCAAGGAGAAGGTTTCAAGAGCCTTGATGAAGGTCAAGAGGTTGAATTTGAGATCGAAGAAGGAAACCGTGGACCTCAAGCTAAAAACGTCGTAAAACTCTAAAGCATAGATACACAAACATATTTGATAGGCAATGTAAAAGGAGGCCGCCATATTGGGCGGCCTCTTTTCCTGTATATGTTTAAAAGCAAAATATTCACGTTATCTTTCATTAAAATGATCCAAAATGAAGCCGGGAATGTGCTCGCCAGAAAAACTCTTGATATCCACATCTCTGCTTTCTTTATAATAAAAGGCAGCTGAATACTCTCCGCCCCAATCGATCTGAGCATTATCAATGGCCGTCTCGATTTCCAAAGCTGTCTTGATTTTCATGCGATTTGGCTGTTGTTCAATCTGCTGTGCAAGTTCACCTTCAGATTTCGAATGATAAAATTTCGAATCGGTTCTCGCAACCAGGATATAAGAGATATCATCAGCCATTAACCGCGCTTTTTCAAATTGGCCGGTACTTTCCATCCATTTTGAAAACTGAGTATATGAAGAGTCCCAATTCATGTAAATGGTTTTGTTATTATTCAAAAGAATTTCGATGGAGGCATAATCGCCAAAAGAAGATGTCATTTGGGCGAACGATTGATTATTCAGATCCTCCGACAATGCCTTTACAGCAGCTTCCAGCTGTTGACCGTCCGTGATCGTTATTGATTTGTCCACTTGTCCGCTCGCCGTTATCTTAATTTTAGAAACGTCTACAGCGGATACATTCAATAACTCGTTAACCATTTTTTTATATTCATTCGACTCATATATTTTCGCCAACAGTGGCATGTATGAGTCGTAATTTTGCAAATGATACTCTCTTGCTAACCGTTTTCCATTCTTGAGTTCATACATCAGAAATACGGATTGCCCATCATTCACTTCACCAATGGAAACCTTTTTACCCTTATCGATAATTTCCTGATGCAATAACCTGATCGCTTCTATATTTTCCTTCTCTTTAAGATGATTGAAAGCTTTATTCGACGTGTCATCATCTTCAAAAAATAAAGGAGAATCGCCAATATAAATTTGGCTAATCATCTTTTCATCAGGAATCTTGGCCTTATACTGAAGGGGATCTATTCTTATAATGAGTGCCAGCACAATGATGGCCACTATAAATGCTACATAACCTTTCAGGTTGACCCGTATTCGCCAAGTCTTTTGCAGGACGATTTCCCCTAAATAATATCCAAGCAAAGAACCGACAGCATATCCGAAGAAAATCCACCCAGGTTCACCTGTCGTTTCGCTAAAATAAAGCCCAGTAAACAGCATCATGCATAATGTCAGGCCGAATTTAAATAATGGCTTGATCTTCGGGTAAACAAATGCCTGCGACACATGCTCCAGCTTTCTCCTCTCATAGAGAAAAAGAGAGCAGATCAGAAATAGAAAGGTTAATATACTATAAATTAATGTATTAATAGAGAAAAAAGTGATTTTATCCATCTCCGTTGCTGCTAATAAGGGGGAGATGCCATTCATATTGGCACTTAGATAATAATCTGCAGAAAATCCTGCTATCAAAAACTTCACATTGGCTGCAAACAAAACAAACAGCCCCACCGGCAAAGCAAGAAAAATATAGGTCAGCAATCCTTGAAATGCTGATAATCCCGTCACCATTCCAACAAGAACGGCAACAGAAAAGATCAAAGCTTCCAAAATAAATGTAGTCCCCATCCAAGACCATATATCCGTCATGGTATATAGCCTTTCTATATCAATAGCCGAGTGAAATAATATCAATATTGAACCTGTAAGTAAAATCGGCAAACCCATGAAGCCAATTCCCGTCCCAATCATATGAACGTAGATGCTGCGTCTAGTAATCGGTAAACTATGAATAAAGTCTGAAGCTTGTTTCATTTGTAAGAACCGAAAAAGGAAGATGGCAAGTAATACTGGAATAACGATGACCAAGACAAACTGTATCATCTGCTGACAGGAAAAAAGGTTTTCGAATTCCACATATTCATTGTTCTCATTCAAGATAATCGCTAACATTTTCAAAGGCAGGGCAAAAATGAGGCCTACGAGAGATAGGAAGCCAATCCAGCCAGTGGTTCTGAAAATATAGATAATCAGTTCTCTATTAAACCAGGTTATTCTGGATGACATAACCGATATCCCCCATTTCATAAATGAATATCTCCTCCAGAGTAAGTGGGAGAATATCTAATATTTCTGGCTGAAACTGATTAAAGTGCGATTTAATCACGGATTCTTTACCTTTAACGATGCAAACGATCACGCTGCCGCGTCTTTCCTTGTTAAGAATTTGAATTCCGCGATATAATCCGTGAGGAATTTTATGTTTGAAGGCAATTTGCACTTTATGTACATCCGCTTTTAAGTCATCCAAATCCTTCTCGATAACAAGCTCACCCTTATGTAAAATCCCTACATGATCGGCTAAATCTTCAATTTCCCGGAGATTATGGGACGATAGTAAAATCGTCATATCCCTTTCCGAGACATCCTGAATCAACAACTGTCTCACATTTTTACGCATGACCGGATCTAATCCATCAAACGGTTCATCCAGGATGAGAACTTCCGGCATCGTCGAGAGTGCGAGCCAAAAAGCAACCTGTCTCTGCATCCCCTTCGATAGTTTATGTATTTTAGATTGGATGGGGATCTGGAATATTTCCTGTAATTGATAGAAACGTTCTTGATTCCACTCACTATAAATATGAGTATAAAAACCTGCCATTTGCATGATCGTATAGTTAGCCAGGAAATAAGGTGTATCAGGAAGGAAGAAACAACGATTTTTCACTACACGGTTTTCAAACACATACGATCGATCAATAAGAACTTCACCTGCGTCCTGTATCAGATTGCCTGAAAGCATTTTTAATAAAGTCGTTTTCCCCGCCCCATTTGAACCTAATAACCCGAATATGGAGCCTTTTTGTATGACTAAGGTGACGTTTTTGATCGCTTCTTTTCCTTCATATAATTTACTCACCTGTTTTAATTCAATCATGATTCTCCCCCCTTTACCAATGGGCTGATTTCCTTTATTAATCTATAAATTTCATGTTTATCGATTCCGATATACAGAGCTTCCGCGAGTACCTTTGAGAGCTCGTTTCTGATCTTTTCTTCTTTTAATGAGTTTTTCAAATATTTAGGAGGTGCCACAAAATTCCCTTTGCCTGGCAATGTATATATAAACCCATCAGATTCAAGCTGCTTGTACGCTTTCTGGATCGTATTTGGGTTGATGGTCAATTCCTGAGCCAATATTCGTATGGATGGAAGCTGATTATGCTCCCGTAAAACTTCATTGATCATTAGTTCCTTAAACTTATCCATCAATTGCTCATATATCGGCTTTCCACTTTGGACATCCAACTCAAACATCATCAACCCCTCCTGACAAATGGGTGTATTACATCTCCTAATACAGTACATTATAAAACAGTATCTTCCATTTTAAAACCAATTTCAAACAATACTATCCATACATTTGCTTTCATTTTGTTTAACAAGACTTACAGTAGGGAACTAAAGATAATAAGAATAAACAAAGGAGTTGTTTTCATTGAAACCATTATATACAGCTACAGTTACCGTACACGGTGGTCGTGAGGGACATGTAAAATCAGAGGACGGGATTCTGGATTTCGATGTGAGGTCACCGAAGGAATTAGGTGGTTCCGGTGAGCGCGCTACAAATCCTGAACAGTTATTTGCAGCCGGTTATGCGGCATGTTTTGACAGTGCCTTGAATCTTGTTCTGCAAAAAGAAAAGAAAAAAGTCGATACTTCCGTGACGGCAAATGTCACGATCGGTAAAGATGAGGAAGACGGTGGTTTTAAATTGGCTGTAAGGTTGGATGTTTCGATCCCGGACCTAAGCAGGGAAGAAGCCGAAGACTTTGCCAAAAAAGCTCACATGACCTGCCCATATTCAAAAGCAACTCGCGGGAACGTCGATGTCACCTTGATTTTAGTATAAAAATATGCAAGGGAATGGATACGGCATTAAGGCCGGCTCCATTCCCTTTTTACTATTTCACTTCTTCCAATCCCTTCAGCTTCAAAAGAAAGCCCAGGCCTAATACTGTCATGATGATCAGTGACCCTAATGCCATCCGGCTCGCCAATGTACCGAGGTCATGGAATACCAACGTTATCGTCCCATATAAAAGCGGACCGATTATGGAAGAAACTTTTCCGGAAAATGCAAATAGTCCAAAAAATTGCCCCCTCTTCCCTACCGGGGTCAATTCAACGATATATGTCCGTGATGTCACCCACATCGAACCTAGTGAAATGCCGAACATACTCCCTGCAATCCAGAACCAAAGAGCCGTTTGTGCGAAGACTGCTATAAATAAAGCGACCATGAGCAGAACTCCCACATATGTCACAGCTAGCCGCGGACCCTTCGACTGCGTGATATATCCAAACAGAAACGATCCGGCAATACTCGAAACTGTCGATACCAAGTAAAGCAAAATGAATCCGCTTGAGGAAAATCCAACAACAGTCTTGGCATATACGGCCATCATGCCGATAGTGGTTGCAATTGCATCGTTTAAAAAGAAATAAGCAATCATGAATGTAAAAACCGATCGATAGGATTGCATCTCTTTAAATGTTGATTTAATTTCCTTATAACCTGATAAAAAAGGTTGTTTCGCTTTTTGCTGTTTTGGAGTCTCTTTTAAAAAAAAGAATAAAGGAAGGGAAAAAACCAGAAATAAAATGGCCGTTGGAATAAAGGCTTCATGTGAACTCCCTTTACTAATGAATGGATAGATCGACAGTCCCACTAACGTTCCAAGATAGCCTACCGCCACTCCAAATCCTGATATAAGCGGCAATTGCTGTTTCGTGCCTAAATCACTCATCATCGTATCATAGAAAACAAGACTCGAATGATAGAAAAACTTTGCTATCACAAATAAAAGAATGACGATTGCTAAAGAAATTGGAATGCCCAGAAGCTTTCCTTCGAACGAAGCCCCTCCAAATACCCCCATTAAAAATGTACATACAACAGAAATGAGTGTAAAAATTATAATGTATTTTTTCATTTTTCCCGTTCGATCGATCATGACTCCAAACAGCGGGGAAAATAAAACAAGAAACAAACTGGCAATCGCATTAGCGTAGGAGATGAAGGTACTTGCAATCTGATCAAGAACGGCATTTTCCCCAATCTGTTCCTGGAGGAAGAATGGAAAGAAAATGGTATTGATATTAGAAGAAAAAATCGTATTGGCAAAATCGTAAAACGCCCAAGAGAGAATGGGCAGGGAAAAATATAAACCAAAATTCCCCTTCCATTTTTTAGACCTCGGTTTCACCTGCAATTCCATCCGCTTTCCCTCCTTTATAGATGCTTAAATTATATGTATTCCATACCTTTCCAATAAATCCTTTAAGTCTGGATTATAACATTGTGTAAAACATGATTTTTTCCTGACTAACATGTAAAATTATGAAATGACGCTTAGCTGCTGACTTCTTCTTTATATTCTTTAAGTTTGGGTAAAGGATATTTAAAATAATGTGCCTAATAGGAGTGTAAAAGATGATTGCATTTATTCTTATTATCTTGTTAACCATACTTGTACTGTTCGCTATCTACGCTAAAAGATCAAGGAGCGATTTCCCTGAAAGCTTCATAATGCAGCATTC
>NZ_JBHVQU010000199.1:0-6594 GCF_042886655.1 Peribacillus sp. NPDC058002
AAACAATCCCCAAAGCAATATCAGTTTATCTTCGTCCAAGCTTGGCTTTTGTATATACTTCAATAAATATGGATGTTGAGCTTTCGTTTCTATTAATCGTTTTAATTGCTTTATGTCGTCCGTTATGTTTAACAATTGAGATCACCCTTGCATCCCCGAAAGATAATTTTTTTCATACATATTGGTTTCTGTCTGTGTCAAATACACATTATTATACCATAAAAACAATCAGATGAAATGGTCAACGTTTATAAAATGAAACTTCCAAAAATAAGGAAACCATTGTCTTTTGCTCTTCAAAAAAATGGATGCGGGAAATTTACAGCTTGTTAAACCCATATCAGATGATTGATTTACTAATTAACCAGGCATTGAGACGCTATCATTTATCAGGAGAATTCTTTTTGGAATCACTTTCTATCTCTCCGAATGGAGTATAGACCTTTGCATGGCCCCTGATTTTAATTGCCGAGGTATGCTCGGTGAATTGGGCGATCATCACCTCTCCCGAGTCAAGCTTTTCGGAGTGATGAAACTTGGTGTCCGTTCCCCTTGTCAACCCGATGACATTCACGCTATCCTCAATGGCTTTGATTACGACAAAATCATTCAGAATCTTTTTTTCATTCATTTTTTCCTGCCCCCATGTCCTTAGTCTTTAATGAATGCCAGCACTTCAGCTCTAGTACGGTGATCCTTCGCAAACGTTCCCCTTACAGCGGAAGTCACTGTTTTAGATCCGGGTTTTTTTACACCGCGCATGGTCATGCACATATGTTCAGCCTCTACTACAACCATTACACCATGTGGCTCGAGCTTTTCCATTATCGAGTCAGCAACTGTAGAAGTGATGCGCTCTTGAAGTTGCGGACGCTTCGATACAGCCTCAACCGCCCGTGCCAATTTACTTAGGCCAGTCACTTTTCCGTTTTTCGGAATATATGCTACATGGGCTTTCCCGTAAAAAGGGACTAAATGATGTTCACATACTGAGTAAAACGGAATATCCTTTACAAGTACGAGTTCTTCATGGTCCTCCCCAAAAACAGTATCGAAATATTCCTTTGGATCCTGATTAAGTCCAGAAAAAATTTCTTCATACATTCTGGCTACACGGCTAGGAGTATCCAGCAGTCCTTCCCTCGTTGGGTCTTCCCCTACAGCTTCAAGAAGCATTTTAACCGCTTCTTCTAATTTGGCATGATCAACATTAGCCATTTTTTGTACCTCCTAAAAAATCAATAATATTATGTATTCAGATAAAAAATCCAAGGCGTTGCACCCGGATATCGATAATTACGATTATTAAAGCGACCCATTCCCCCATACATTGACGGCCTTTAAGGCAGTTTCGTCGGAAGCTGTATTCGGATGGTCATTTCCTTGTGGCGGATTTACCATCTGTTAGCGTTTCAAAAATATTCACTGTCTTTTATATTATCACAGATGGAAATTAAGAAGCAAAAAAAGGACCGCGTTTTCACGCGGCCCTTTTCGGTTAAGCACCCGTATGTAATGGTAGAATTACTTCACTGCATCTTTCAGCGCTTTACCGGGTTTGAAAGCTGGCACTTTGCTAGCTGCAATTTCGATTTCGTCACCAGTTTGTGGGTTACGGCCTTTACGAGCCGCACGTTCACGAACTTCAAAGTTACCAAAACCAATCAATTGGACTTTATCACCGTTTTTTAGAGCTTCTAAGATTGTATCAAAAACAGCATCAACAGCTTTTGTAGCGTCTTTCTTAGAAATTTCAGTTGCTGTAACAACTTCATTAATTAATTCTGTTTTGTTCATGCCATTCACCTCCTCCCAAAAGGGATCTTTATAAAAAATCATTATTACAACACTATAATAGTGATTTGATATTAGTTTCGGTCAAAAAATTTTCATTCCCTGGCAATCATGGATTACCAAGCCCGAATAATTTCCAAATAATTCATCCGGAAACCTATAAATAGGTTGAAATCGCTGTTATAACGCGTTTTCTGTATGTAGATTATCACAAATCCTATTAGCTTAGCAAGGGAATTCAAAAAATAATGGGAATCTTTTCATTAATAATTGTATATATTATAAATTTTGTCTTTCGCTATTCATCATTTCCCTTTTTTATAGAAATTAAACTTATTATATTGCTGAAAATCGCTTAACCACAGGGTTTTTTTAAGATTATACTAAATAACGGCAGATCATTTCAAATATTAGCATTCAAAAATGGTATTTTTTCTGCGATCCTGCCGTTCATCCCATGCAAAAAGACCAATCCATAAATGGAGTTGGTCCAGCTTTTAAACGTTTTCTATAAGATGATGGCAATCAATCCCCCACTGCCCTCATTAATGATCCTCTCCAGTGTTTCTTTCAATTTATATCGCGCATTGTCTGGCATCATCGCTAATTTCACTTGTATGCCTTCCCTTACATAAGAACTTAGGCTTCTGCCAAAAATATCGGAGTTCCAAATGGAAAGTGGATTGTCTTCGAAATCCTGCATCAGATACCGGACTAATTCCTCACTTTGCTTTTCAGTACCGATGATTGGCGAGAACTCGGATTCGACATCGACCTTGATCATATGGATGGAAGGAGCTACGGCTTTTAGCCTGACACCGAACCGGGCTCCCTGACGGATGATTTCCGGTTCATCAAGACTCATATCGTTAAGGGATGGGGCTGCAACACCATATCCAGTTTGTTTGACCATTCTTAATGCATCGGCCACCTGATCATATTCTGCTTTAGCATACGCAAAGTCCTGCATCAATGATAACAGATGATCCTTGCCCCGGATCTCTACACCGACAATTTCCTTCAAGATTTCATCATAGAGTTCATCTGGGGCATATAGGTCTATTTCTGCAACACCCTGACCCATCTCAATGCCTGCAAGCGCGGCACGGTCAATGAACTCGAATTCATTGAAATGACCGACTACACGATCCACATCCCTCAGGCGTTTAATGTCCTTGACGGTCTCTTTAACCGCGTCCTGGTAACTTTCCCTCAACCAATGATCCTCGCGCAGAACCATTACCCAGCTCGGGAGATTAACATTGACCTCAAGGACAGGAAACTCGTACAGGGCCTCGCGCAGTACGCTATAAACATCCGATTCCCGCATTCCTTCGACACTCATGGCCAATACAGGGATATCATACTTTTCCTGAAGGGATTCCTTCAGTGCTACCGTATTCGGGTGGTGGGGCTGAACGGAATTGACAATCATGATAAATGGTTTGCCAACCTCCTTCAATTCTTCGACAACCCTTTCCTCGGCCTCTAAATAATCACTTCGCGGAATTTCTCCTATCGATCCATCCGTCGTAACGACTACACCTAATGTGGAATGATCCTGAATTACTTTGCGAGTACCGATCTCAGCCGCTTCATTGAACGGAATCGGTTCTTCATACCAAGGTGTGTGAATCATGCGGGGACCATTTTCATCTTCATACCCTTTAGCCCCTGGTATTGTATAACCGACACAATCGACTAAACGGATGTTCACGTCGAGGCCTTCAGCTACTTGAATCGATGCTGCCTGATTCGGTACGAATTTTGGTTCCGTCGTCATGATCGTCTTTCCGGCTGCACTTTGAGGCAATTCATCCTGTGCCCTGGCACGGTCCGCTTCTGACGGTATATTCGGAATGACGACTAGCTCCATGAATTTTTTAATAAATGTGGATTTCCCTGTCCTGACGGCACCGACCACCCCCAAGTATATATCGCCACCGGTCCGTTCAGCTATATCTTTAAAAATATCTACCTTTTCCAAGGTATCCCCTCCCGAATTAGAGTTTTGGGATTTCGTTTATCCATTTGCATTTATTTAGGACACTATATATCTATGATGTTGTCCTAAAAATTTATTCCAATTATTTCCCTGGTTCAATCCCTTCCTCCACCAGAAATTTTATATAAGGGTTGTTATTTTAAAAGTAAGATGAAATAAAGATAAATGAAATAACCCTTCCCCTACAATATATTTTGCAGAAGAAGGGTTATGCCTATTTTGTAAGAAATATTGGATTATTTGTTTTTCCATCAATTGTATATGGCAATGAATAGGCAGGGACGAACTCCGAACTCTGAACCAGCAGTTTCCGGATATCTTCACCTTGCTTAATTTCCCCCTCATGCTTCTTCAATGCCTCAAGTAAATCCGGGGTATAATCAACAAAAATACTGCCTTGACCATCGACTACAAGATATAAGTCTTTTTGTGAAAATGGGCTCGTGACCGTCGGAGCTTCCTTCAGGCCCATTTTTTCATAATCAAGAGTGAAGACATTATCGGATAACCTTTCCTTAAATGGCGGATATCCGTTGCTTTGCTGATAAGCAGTCAATCTCAAGGAAACATCCTGAATCTTCTGCGCCATCCTGACATCCAACAGCTTTACAGTCGGATCCTTTTCAACATTTACGAGGATGTATTGAAAGACGCCTCCCGATTCAAAGGCATTGTCTGGCGGTTCAGCCATATACCTCGGTGAAATCTTAGAAAATTTTATGACATATTTTTGATAAATCGGTGTTTCAGCGTCTTTTGTAACGATGGGCAGTATGCCGCCCTCATCTTTCTGAAATTGGTCCACTGCACTTTGGACTGATTGTATTTGCTCTTTATAAGGCAGTTGGTTTTGCATTTTTTGCTTTTCCGGATATAAGCAGCCAGATAATGATACAGAGATGCATAATAAACATAATATTTTGAAAAAATTTCTCATCATTTCTCCTCACCTATCAAGTGGTTGGCCCGCTAAGAACAACGATAAGGATGATCAAGCCGGCCAGAATCATAAGTATGTATGCGATAATTGCTGTCAAGACTCTCCAAAAACCTTTTAATTTATAGCGGCTTAAGTAGATTAGAAATATAGAGATAACCATAAAGCCCATAGCTATAAAGGATATCCACATTTTTTGCAGAGCAGGTGTCATATCTTCATCACTCCTTTTTCCAGAAATTATTATAACATACCAAATTACGTTAAAGGAATTAAATCCTTGTCCAATCTGTGTAATTCCCGTTTTCATGACTCATTTTTCTTGAAAAAAATTTCTGAGGAGCAGTTATAAAACAAAAATATGTAAGTAATCCCCATACCATCTCCCTCCAATTCAAAAAAACAGCCCTAAGGCTGTTTTTCTGCTTACATAAATTAAGATTGCAGCGTCGGCAAGACTTCTTTAAACGCTTTAATGACTGTATCGACTTCATCCAACTTAATAGTCAATGACGGCTCAATCCTTATTGTTTTGGAATTTATGAGCGTACCTGCTACCAAGATGCCTTTATCAAAGAGGGCCTTTGAGAATTCATAACCCACTTCATCTTTATGGAACTCAATACCGATCATCAAACCTTGGCCGCGGATCTCCAAAACCTTATCTTTGTGCTCATCAGCCACTTCCCTTAACCCATTTAAGAAGTATTCACCAACTTCTGCAGCACGCTGCGGTAAGTTTTCTTCCAAAAGTACGTCGATCGTCGCAATGGCCGCAGCACAAGCTAGTGGATTTCCGCCAAATGTCGTAGTGTGCATGAATGGATTGTCGAACCAGCTTTTAAACACTTTCTCATTGGCTACAACAGCCCCTGCAGGCATTACCCCGCCGCCAAATGCTTTTGCTAAACAAATAATGTCCGGAACAACATCATATAGCTCGGAAGCGAACATTTTACCAGTACGGCCCATTCCAGTTTGCACTTCATCCAATATTAATAACGCATCATATTCGTCACATAATGCCCGAACTTGCTTTAAATAACCTTGCGGAGGAAGGATGACCCCACCTTCACCCTGGATTGGCTCCAATAGTACAGCAGCAACATCTTCACCGACCAACGCACAACTTTCAAACGTTTTTCTCATCATATCCACATCACCAAAAGGTACATGACGCACACCTGGGATCAATGGAATGAACGGTTTTCTGAACATGCCTTTTGCCGTTGCCGATAGTGAACCAAGGCTTTTTCCATGAAATGATTTTGTCGTGGAAATGATCGTGTGTCGGTCACTGTACATTTTGGCCAGCTTAAGTGCAGCCTCCACGCTCTCGGTACCGCTATTCGTAAAGAACGAGTATTTTAGATCTCCCGGCGTGATTTCGGCAAGGATCTTGGCGAGCATTGCGCGTAATGGATCAAGTAAGTCCTGGCTATGAAGGGCTTGTCTTTGCAATTGATCGGTTACAGCCTTTACAACTTTTGGGTTACGGTGGCCTACATTATAAATTCCAAATCCACCTAAACAATCAATATATTTTTTTCCATTTACATCCGTAAAACAGGAATCTTGATCAGACCACTCAACCGAAGCGAATTGTGTGTCTTTAGTGACCGTCTTGCGGTATTCCAAAAACCCTGGGTTTACATGGTCACGGAAATTCTCGACCGTTTCTTTTGTTACCCACTGTGCATCTTCTTTTGAAATTTCTTTTTGTTCGATTAATTGAAGCACTTTTTTAATATAATCTTGGGTTGCTGATTGGTTAGTTTGAGTGTTTTTACTTTCTACGTTAATTGACATTTTTTAATCTCCTTTTTTTATAACTTTAGTGGATGGTTAATTAAGATTG
>NZ_JBHVQU010000200.1:0-6503 GCF_042886655.1 Peribacillus sp. NPDC058002
GGTATTGATACTATGTCCTCAAATAATATTAGCGAAGAAGCTTTGTCCCAGTTGAATATAAAAACCAAAAAGATTTATACGAAAGTGTTTGAGACAGATGTTGATACGGATGAATTGGTGCATTTTCACTTGGATTTATGGAATACGGGAAAGACAGAAGGAGCTCTTTCTTGTTTTCCGTCCGTGTGTGAAGCTTTAAGGGAATATGGCATTCCAGCCTACCGTTTGTCGATGAGTAAGATGGAAGTGAGGCAAACGCTTCGAATTCTTTCTGAAAAAGTAAAGACATCTTACTTTAAGGATACACAAATCGGAGTTGAAATCATTGAAGTCGAATATTTTAACAAAGTGGCAGAGGAAATGAAAACTCCATATCATTTACAGTACTTGGAGCTTCGCCTAAAAGAAATGTTGATTCAACTTGGAGAAAAAATAAATGGCTCCTTTTCAGAGAAAGGGAATGGAAGGTACATGATTTTTAGTTCTCGCGGCGCAATTGAACGAGAAATCATTACGCTCGAAGATACCATACAAAAATTGGCCTTTGAAGCAGATACACCCGTTACCGTGGGAATTGGCTTTGGAGAGACAGCCTATTCAGCGGAAATCAATGCTTTTCGTGCTATTCAACATTCGAAAGAGATGAAAAAGCGTGAAATTGTGATTATTCAAGATGATGGAAAAATTATCGAATCACCAGGCAAAAAGAAAGAATTGCAATATGATACCCGTTCCCATAATAAACCTCTTATAGAAAAGTTGAAATACGGAAATATCAGTGTTAAAACGTATAAGAAAATATCGGCTCTTGTTCAAAGAATGGGCTGGAGTGATTTTACTACAAAGAATTTAGCGATACATCTTGAAATGACAGAGCGCAATGTACGGCGGATTGTTGCAGATATGTGCGAAGTTGATTTGGCACAATGCATTGGGGAAGAGGCTAATGCCACTCGTGGAAGGCCGAGTAAAATTTATCGATTATTATAAATAAAAGGCACCCATAATGAAGTGAACCCAAAAAGTTAGACACTTTATTTAGTTAGGCAACCTTGAGGGCATGAACCCGGTAATCAACCGGGCTCATGCCTTTTAATTTCACCTTAATTCGTTGGTGATTGTAATAATAAATATAATCTTCTAGTTCTTGTTTGAAATGCTTCATGCTGTCGAACGTTTGTAAATAAAGCAATTCGGATTTTAATAAGCCAAAGAAGTTTTCCATGACAGCGTTGTCGAGACAATTTCCCTTCCGAGACATGCTTTGTGTAATCGCATGTGACTTCAAGGTATGTGAATATGGTTTCATTTGGTAATGCCAGCCTTGATCCGAATGAAGGATGGGTGAATCTTCCGATTCCAATCGCATTATAACTTGGTCTAACATCTTGGAGACTAAAGGGTAAATAGGACGTGATTCGATATTGTAGGCGATGATTTCTCCATTAAATAAATCAAGAATGGGAGATAAGTACAACTTCTCACCGTATAGATGAAATTCCGTCACATCAGTGACCCATTTTTCATTTGGCTTTGTTGCCTTAAAATCACGCTCGAGAATATTGGGCGCAATCTTTCCAACCTTGCCTTTGTACGAACGGTATTTCTTCATACGTACCATACACTTTAAACCCAACTCATTCATCAATCGAAGCACCGTTTTATGGTTAATCACAATGCCCCGATTATGTAATTCTAAGGTGCTGCGTCGATATCCATATCTCCCCTTATTCGTCTGAAATATCTCTTCGATGACAGGCTTTATCTCCACGTATTTATCCTGACGCCCGAAGGCGTTTCTCCAATAATAATAGGTGCTCCGTGCGATATTCGCGACAGATAGAAGTAGCTTTAAATTAAATTCTCCCCTTAGTTCGTGCGCTACTTTCGCTTTTTCTTGCGTTCTGACGCTTCTCTTTCCTGAACTAAGGCGTTTAACTTTTTTAAATAGGCATTCTCCGCACGTAACCGCTCATTTTCAGCCTTTAATGCTTCTAATGATCCTTCTGCTAGTGGTTTCTTGGTTTCTTTTTTCATGGATGGACGCCCCTTTTTCTTTGGTTTGAGGGCGTCTACTCCTTCCGCTTCACATTGTTTTTGCCAAAGTAATAGGGTAGAAGGTGCCGGAATATTGAAAAACGCAGCGGTTTCACGGAGAGACGTCCCCTGTAAGTTCATATATTCAAGTACTTTCAGTTTATCTTCTACCGTATAAGTTGTATAGCGTTTTTCAAATGCACGTTCTCCATGATATTGGTACTGTCGAATCCAATTGAGTAATACTCCAGAGTTAACACCAACAGATTTAGCTATGCTTTTATGTCCCTCTGTTCCTTCAAGATATCTCTGTACCGCTTGTATTTTTTGTTGTGCTGTAAATTTGGCCATAGAGAAACTGCACCTCCAATTGATAGATGTGTCTAACAATTGGGGTGCAGTTCATTTGGGGTGCTTTTTTATTTTCGCTTCATGCTGCGTTTCAATTTTTTTGTAAAGCATGGAGAGTAGATGAAGTTTGAAAACAGTTTGGAATTTTCGAAAAATATTGAAATAAACACCGAGGGAGATTATACTCTATTTAAGGAATTTTTTCCTTAAACTATCCTAAAACAAGGACTGTTATGTAAATTGAATGAAAAAGGGGTTGTAGTGGGTGTCTCAAACGATAATGATTCATGATTTAATCGAGGCTGTTAAAGATGAAGTGGTTGCTTGGAGAAGATATTTACATAAGTATCCGGAGCTGTCTTTCCAGGAGGAAAAGACAGCACAATTTGTTTATGAAAAGCTGCAAACTTTTGGTGAATTGGAAATTTCGCGTCCGACAAGAACGAGTATTATGGCTCGTTTGATCGGTCAGCAGCCTGGGAAGGTTATTGCACTGAGGGCAGATATGGATGCGCTTCCAATTGTAGAAGAGAATGATTTTGACTTTGTGTCACAGAATTCTGGAGTTATGCATGCTTGCGGACATGATGGGCATACGGCGATGCTGCTTGGTACAGCAAAAATTCTTACACAGTTAAAGGATCAAGTTAAAGGGGAGGTGCGCTTTTTATTTCAGCATGCTGAGGAATTGCCGCCCGGTGGAGCTCAAGAAATGGTGAAAGCCGGTGTGCTTGATGGAGTGGATATGATCATTGGATCCCATCTCTTGTCAACTCTTCCTTTAGGGAAAATTGGTTTGGGCTACGGTCCGGTGATGGCTGGAGCTGATACTTTTAACATTACCGTTATGGGGAAAGGGGGGCACGCCTCACAGCCTGAACTTACCGTCGATCCCATAGCGATTGGAACACAGGTTGTATCGAATCTCCAGCATATAGTTTCGAGGTATCGGGATGCCCAGGAAGCGCTTGTGATTTCAGTGACCCAGTTCCATGCGGGAAGTGCGATTAATGTCATTCCAAGTAGTGTAAACATTGGTGGATCGGTTCGAAGCTTCAATCCAGAACTACGGGAAGAAATCCCGAATTTTATCGAGCGTATAGTAAAAGGAATTACGGAAGCGCATGGAGCCACTTATGAATTCGATTATCTGTTTGGTTATGCTCCTACCATTAATGATGAAGAAGTTACCAGATTGATGGATGAAACGATCTGTGAAGTATTTGGTGAAGAAAGTCGAGAGATTTTAAGGCCAATTATGGGAAGTGAAGACTTCTCTGCTTTTCAAAAAGTGGTTCAGGGATCTTATATTGTAATAGGGGCTCGTAATGAAGAAAAAGGGATAATACATCCTCACCATCATCCAAAATTCACTTTCGATGAACAGGCTTTACAAAATGGGGTGAAGTTATTTGTTCATGGGACTTTGAAAATGTTAAATCTAACATACTAGGGGGTTGAGAGGATGAAAAAAATATATTGGCTCGGAATTATCCCGTTTCTTGGCTTTATTGTGGGCGCTTTGTTTACAAATAAAGTGACTCCCTATGTTCTGGGAATGCCATTTTTTCATTTTTGGATTGTACTCTGGTCTGTGCTGACCACAGGTATAATGGGGGTTATTTACCTACTGGATCCGGCTAATCAGAAGGGAGATTCAAGATGAATATTGCCGTTTTTTTTATCCTGTTTTTTTTCGTTATTTCTGTTTTGATCGGTATCCAGGCTAAAAAAGGGAAAGAAATGAACTTGGAACAATGGTCGGTTGGAGGACGCGGGATGGGAGCCCTATTGATTTTCCTCTTGTCCGCTGGTGAAATGTATACAACCTTTACCTTTTTGGGTGCAAGTGGATCTGCTTATGGGGAAGGGGGGTCCATCTTTAGTATCGTATCATATGGCTGCCTAGCTACAGTGATTTCCTATTGGACATTTCCTGCTATCTGGAGGTATGCAAAGAAACACCAATTAGTTTCGCAATCTGACTTTTTTGTAAAAAAATATCAAAGTCCTTATCTTGGTGTGCTTGTTGCGGTTATAGGTGTTGTAGCCTGTACTTGCTACTTAGTGCTGCAATTGAAGGGGTTAGGATATATCGTTTCAGCAACATCCTATGGGGCTATTTCTTCTACAGCTGCCATTTGGGCCGGAGCAATTGGCGTTACCATTTTTGTAATGGTTTCCGGTATTCACGGCTCTGCGAGGACAGCTATTTTGAAGGATATTCTGATTCTTGGCATTGTCGTATTTTTAGGAGTTTATTTCCCTCTTCATTATTATGGCGGGCTCCAACCTATGTATGAAGCAATTGAAAATGCAAAGCCGAACTATACTATACTTCCAGATCAGGGAATGAGCGTTTCGTGGTATATATCCACTGTTATATTAAGCTCTATTGGATTTTATATGTGGCCGCACGGGTTTTCTCCTATATATGCTGCCTCTAGCGAAAAAGCTTTACGGAAAAACGCAATCCTAATGCCCATGTACCAACTGATATTATTGTTTGCCTTTTTTGTTGGATTTGCAGCGATCTTGCAGATGCCTGGATTAAAAGGCGGCGAAGCCGATCAAATCTTGCTGCAGCTATCTAAACAGGATTTTGATCCATGGTTTGTGGGCTTAATCGGTGGAACTGGCGTGTTAGCCGCTTTAGTGCCAAGTTCCATGCTCCTGATGTCCATATCAACAATGCTTGCAAAAAATGTATATTGCGTATTCACTCCATCAGCAACGGAAAAACAGATTGCAAAACTGGTAAAATACTTGGTTCCCCTAATTTCTCTCTTAGGGATTTACTTGACCTTTAAAGGTGGAAGTTCCCTCTTTAGTCTCGCTCTAATCGCCTATAATTTCATTACACAACTTGCTCCTGCCTTTTTCGCAAGTTTGATGAGAAAGAATTTTGTAACCAAACATGGAGCATTTGCCGGGATAATAACAGGAGGGGTGCTAGTCTCTATTATGGAACTGGGGAACATGAAAATCAGTCAACTATTTCCTCATCTTCCTCAAGCAATTAAAGACCTGAATGTAGGAATTATTGCCCTATTTGTCAATATCGTAGTATTGGTGGTGGTTAGCTTGATGACAAAAAACATTAATTATACTCATCAAGGTACCGATAGTTTGGAAACGACAACGGAAGGGCACAAGTTTCCAACACCAAAAGAATCAAATAGCTAACTTAACATGATTAATAATTTCACTAACGATATGATAATGAAAAATGAATGCGCTCTTTTCTGGGGGCAGTTTTGCAGGACGCTATTTACAGTTCGGATAACGCCGATGATGAATTGGGCTTTCTGGAATCAAAGTTGTCCGTGCACATATGCTTGACAGCCTTCTGTCCAATAACAAAGAAGATGGTCTACAAAAGGAACAAACCGGTCTGAATATGGCCGGTTTGTTTCAGTTAATTACTCTGTTTTGGAACTTTGATCTTTATTTCTTTTATTTCCTTTACTGTTGTCCCCACTAACAGGAGTTTGACCGTGTAATTGCGGTGAATTTTGGTTACCGCTGCCTTTATTGAATTTTTTTGTCATGTCTCACATCTCCTTTCTTTTTTCAAATACAGTTTGTCCCTTTTTGGTGATCTTATGTTTTCACTTGGTAAGAACATCAAATCCAAGTGATATTCAAACCATTGTTTCAAAGATAAAAACCGAAAATTGCCTTTCAGGATATAGGCATGTGATAAAAATATTTTGACGTACAACAAGAAAAAAACATGAACCTTGAGATGCTGCGAGGAAACGCATTTCTTTCACACTGCATCTAAGGCCAGAGTAAGATTTTGTTGAAAAAGAGTCGTTCACCAATTCCAAACTGGGGTCAATTCAAGTGGACAATATTTCCAAAAACTACCTCGATAAAATATAGTTTTCACACTAATTTTGGAATGACAAAAACTGATTTTGGTATGTACCTTATGAAGGGCCTGCCGAATATTTGCTCCACAGTTACTAGCACTTGTACCATTAATTCGACATGAGAGCTTTTCTGGTTACTGTTTTTTCTTAATTAGTGCCATTTTATTTTTCATGCTCTTTCAAAAAGGCTGTTTTCGCATACTTTGTTGCTATTTACCAAGTAAAGCGGTGTGGTTG
>NZ_JBHVQU010000201.1:0-6497 GCF_042886655.1 Peribacillus sp. NPDC058002
TCCACCAGTTGTTAATATCTTATTTGCGTTGAACGAGTATACTCCTATGTCTCCAATGGTACCACAGTGCTTATTAGCATATTTCCCTCGTAAGTAATAAGAACCAAGAGCTTCAGTCGAATCTTCAATGAGTTTTAAATTATATTTTACTTTAATTTCCATAAGTTTTTCAATATTTAATGGATTTCCAAATACATGAACAGCTATTATAGCTTTAATAACTTTATTTGTATTTTTGTTAATTACCTGTCCGTCTTTTTGGATACATTCATTTTTTAAAAACTCTTCTAACTTTTCCATATCCATGTTAAGACTATCATCACAATCCATAAATACAGGTTCAGCACCCATATATTTTATCGGGTTCACTGCAGCTATAAATGTTACTGTTGGTACAATAACTTCATCTCCATGCTCAACGCCCAGTACTTTCAATGCTAAGTGCAAACCCGCTGTTCCATTTTGACACCCTATAGCTCTTCCTACCCCTACATATTTTGCAATTTTAGTTTCAAACTCTTGAATAAATCTTCCTCCAGTAGATACCCAACCTGTCTCAATAGTTTCTTTAACATTCTCTAAGATATCTAATGAAAGATTTGGTACTGAAAGTGGAATTAATTTATTATTTATCATAAAATCTCTTCCTTCGCTCTATATTTATGTATAAAATTTCGACTTATTATTTCTTTCGGTGGTCAAATTTTTTCTATTAACCTATTTTTTCTATTAACCTAATGAAAGCTATAGAATATCTCGAATTTTCTTAGCAGGAATACCTGCATATACACATTCTTTTTCAACGTTTTTTAATACAACTGCTCCAGCTCCAATAATTGAGCCTTCACCAACCAAAGATACACCTGTAACTAAAGTAGATCCCATACCAACAAAAACATTATCTTTTATAGTAATTGATGCGCCAACTCCTGATAGAGTAGATATTAAACATGCTTTTCCTAATGAAGAGTGATGGGCAATAACTACATTGGGACTTATAATACAGTAATCTGAGATATTAGTTTTAGTCCAAATATATGTATTCCCGTGTATATATACACCCTTTCCTATTTTTGCACTGTCACTTATAACAGCTTTGGGATGAATTAATGTTGGAGTTAATCCACCTGTGGAGTTTATTTTGTCCATAATTTCGCTTCTTACTTTGTTATTTCCAATAGCTACAATATAATTATTATTGTGAATTTCTTCATCTCTAAGATTAGAAAACTTCCCCTTAACTTTCACTTCCATTACTAAGCTATATACTTTTGAATCATCCTCATCGTAAAAACCTTTTACATTATAACCATTTAGGATGGCTAATTCGTACATTACTTCTCCGTAAGTCCCTGCTCCAATTATATAAATATCTTTATTTTCCATAATAGCTCTCTTTGGTACCACTAAACTTTTTCATTGTAATACCTTCTCCTTGGTTAATATCTTGTCTCCTAAATACTCTTAGAATGGTCTTTAATATTATTTTAAAATCTAAATAGAAATTAAAATGATCTACATACCATACGTCGTAACTAAATTTGTCTTCCCATGATATAGTATTTCTACCATTAACTTGAGCTAGCCCCGTAATGCCTGGCCTAACCTCATGCCTTCTAGCTTGTTGTTCATTATATAAAGGAAGATATTCAACTAGTAACGGCCTTGGTCCCACTAGACTCATATCACCCTTTAATACGTTGATGAGCTCCGGCAATTCATCCAAGCTTGTGCTTCTTAAAAGCTTGCCAAATTTAGTATGCCTCAATTCATTAGCTAAAAAATTTCCATATTTATCTGTCGAGTTTAACATGGTCCTAAATTTAATCATTTTAAATATTTTCCCATCTTTCCCAGGTCTAGCTTGAACAAAAAATATTGGACTACCTAGCTTTTTTACTATCAATATTGAAATGATTAAAATGATTGGGCTTAACGCTATAATTCCTATAAAAGAAAGTAAAATATCCAATGTTCTTTTAATGATTAGTTGGAATTGTCTCAAATAAGGCACCTACTTTATGCATTGATTTTCAGATAAAAAGCTTCTTTTGTATGATGGAATAAACAAGTGACATTATCCTTCATTTACTTAAATTAATATCTTCTGTTTTTTTAAAAGAGTCCGCACATACTATAAATAATCATTTAAGTAGGCGGTACAAAATAATTTCTAAAATTCACTTTTGTATTAAACTCGACCTTTTCTCATTGACTTTATTGTCCATAAATTCCAATAAGTCATTTCTAAGTTCCTTATCCTGAAGTGCAAACTCTATCGTCGTTTTCACAAACCCTAACTTCTCCCCAACATCATATCTTTTTCCTTCAAAATCATAAGCAAAAACTTGCTGTAATTGGTTTAACCGTTGAATCGCATCCGTTAACTGAATTTCACCGCCTGCACCAGCTTCCTGCTGATCAAGCATACTGAAGATTTCAGGAGTCAGGATATATCTTCCCATTATTGCCAAATTGGAAGGAGCAGTTCCTAAGGCTGGTTTTTCTACAAAGTTTTCAACTTGATAAAGTCGTCCATCTTGAAAGGCGGGGTCAATTATCCCATAGCGATTGGTTTCATCCTTAGGTACGGTTTGCACTCCGATAATTGAATTGTTTGTTTCTTCAAACTGATTCATTAACTGCTTTAGGCAAGGCGTTTCACTCTGGACAATATCATCACCTAAAAGTACGGCAAATGGCTCGTCCCCAATGAATTTACGAGCACACCATACTGCGTGACCTAATCCTTTTGGTTCCTTCTGCCTAATGTAATGGATATTAGCAAGTTTAGAGGAATATTGTACCTTATTGAGTAACTCTACTTTTCCTTTTTCCAATAGATTTTGTTCGAGCTCTGGAGCGTAATCAAAATGATCCTCAATCGCACGTTTGCCTTTTCCAGTTACGATTATTATGTCTTTTATTCCTGATGCAACGGCTTCCTCCACTATGTACTGAATCGTTGGTTTATCAACGATTGGCAGCATCTCCTTTGGCATGGCTTTTGTGGCAGGCAAAAAACGAGTACCCAATCCTGCTGCCGGAATGATTGCTTTTGTGATTTTTTTCACTTATTAGTCCTCCTACTTATTGCTATTTCACTGCCGAGAAAGTTTTGTTCTTTCTTCGGTTTGCTAAATTTATAACGAATTCTTTAAGTTCTGTTATGGAAAAATTATCATAAGAGCTTAAAAGATGCTGTATTTCCTCTTCCTGTTCCAGCACCGCTTTCCCTATGAAAATTTTAGGAAATACTGCTTCACTATGAACCTCTTTTTCCCCTAATAGCTCTTCGTACATTTTCTCACCAGGACGGATTCCAGAGAATTCAATCCCAATTTCGTCTATGGAATAACCTGATAGCTGGATAAGGTTCGTTGCTAATTCGACAATCTTAACAGGTTCACCCATATCAAGAACGAATATTTCTCCGCCTCGAGCCAAAGAACTTGCCTGAATGACTAATCTGGATGCTTCGGGT
Organism: Peribacillus sp. NPDC058002; assembly: GCF_042886655.1. NCBI lineage: Bacteria > Bacillati > Bacillota > Bacilli > Caryophanales > Bacillaceae > Peribacillus > Peribacillus sp. NPDC058002. The sequence continues at coordinate 3,485 of NZ_JBHVQU010000201.1, forward strand.
ATGGTCATAAAATACCTTGTCATATCTGGATGTGTGACCGTCACTGGTCCACCGGACTGTATTTGTTTTTTAAATAAAGGAATGACACTCCCTCTGCTGCCTAAAACATTTCCGAAACGAACCGCAACAAATTTTGTTGAGCTATTTCTTGCTAACTGCTGGATGATCATCTCAGCAATACGCTTGGTTGAACCCATGACGTTTGTTGGGTTAACGGCTTTATCGGATGAAATCATCACAAATGCACCTACACCAAAAGTATCTGCCGCCTCTGCAACATTCTTTGTACCAAAAACATTATTCTTAATTGCTTCACGAGGGTTGTATTCCATTAGTGGAACATGTTTATGTGCAGCCGCATGGTAAACAACATCAGGCCTGAAGGTTTCCATCACTTCAAAAATTCTATCTCGATCTTGAATATCTGCAATTAAAGGTATTATTTCAATTTGATTTGCATATAACTTTTTCAGTTCCATATCAATCTGATAGATACTATTTTCTCCATGTCCTAGGAGAATAAGTTTTCCGGGTGAGAATCTGCATATTTGACGGCAAATTTCTGAACCAATTGAGCCCCCGGCCCCAGTTACCAAGATCGTCTTGCCCGTTACATATTCAGAAATACTGGTTATGTCCAATTCAACGGGTTCTCTTCCTAATAAATCTTCCACTTCTACTTCTTTAAATTGATTTACCGCTACTTTTCCTAACATAATATCTTCAAGCATCGGCATGATTTGCGTTTTGGCATTCGTTTTCACACATTCATCAAAAATGACCTTCAATTCTTTTTTACTTAATGAAGGTATTGCAATGACGATATTATCTATATAATATTTCCCCACCATTTCTGGGATATGTTTTGAGTTACCCACAACTGGTATTCCTAAGATGTCTAGCTTATCTTTTTTCGGATCATCATCTATAAATGCTACTGGTTTAAGTTCCGTATCATGATTGTTAAGAAGTTGACGTACAACCATGGTTCCAGCAGATCCAGCTCCGATGACCAATGTATTCCTCGTTTCCTTTCGATTATTTATCAAACGGTCACGCAGCATTCTCCAAGAAAATCGCGACCCGCCAATAAGGAGGACATGCATCATCCAGGTCAATGCCATGGCCCTTACATAAACATCTTGAAAAACCATTAACTGAATGGCGATAACAGCGATGACCGATAAGCTTACGGCTTTAACAATGGACAGTAACTCTCTTATACTTGCATACTCCCAGGCCTTCTTATACAGTTTATAAATAGAAGCAAAAAAATGATGGCTGATTAATAGGGAGACTGATGTGACTAACAGTGTTGGTAATTTAAATATTTCCAAATAGGGATACAAGAATAAATAACTTACATAAATGGCCGATAATACTATTAATGAGTCTAATAGGGCCAAAAGTGTTAATCGTTTTCGGTAGGCCAACCACATTTCCCCCTTTAATATTGTTGATTTACTCTCTATTAAAAACAGTCTATTTATGAATGTATTCTATTTCACCTGCTTTTCATTGTTTATATAAGAATGAATGATACTGTTTATGTTTCTGTATATTTTGACTATTTTAAAAATACCATTATGATTTAAGGGCTTTTTGTCGTTGAACTATTGGTCGTTCAGAAACAATAATCCCTAAAACTTTATAAGAAGACAAAATTTTTTTAATATTAAATCGTTTCCTAATTATCTATCACTTTAAAAGATTCCAAAAAATTTTTCTTTTAAAAGGCACTGGTTTTTCAACAGCAGGACTTTGGTTCTTTATTAGCTGTTCAGCATTTTCTTTAAAATAAAATGTACGTTGTATTCCATATGACTTTGTGATTGTTTCATAGGCATGTTGTAACGTGAACCCTCTAGAGCCAATATTATGGGCATCTGTTGCAATAAAATGGGCCAAATTATGTTCGATTATCTTTTTTGAAAATGATTGGATACTTTTACCGAAGTTCCCGATTATACTGCCAGAGGTAAGTTGAGTCAGCGCGCCCTCCTGAACCAATTCAAATAATAGTTGATGATTTGATATCAATTCCTTATTTCTCTCCGGATGTACGATAATCGGTGTTATTCCTTTAAGCAGCAGTTCGTAAATCACTTCTTGTGTATATGAAGGAACCCTTCCCGACGGGATCTCTAACAATAAAAATGTACCGTTATCATCTAAGGTTAGGATTTCTTTTTTTTCAAGTGAATTAAATATGTCCTGATGAATTCTTACTTCTTGCCCGAGATGAATGGTAAGAGGTATATTATTTTGTTTTAAACTCTCATTTAAGCTCATTGCACGACCAATGATGCCACTTTTAATATTTACATATTTCTCATTTAAGTGATGTGGCGTGGCAAATAAATGGGTGATTCCTGATTCTACCGCTTTTCTTGCCATATTCATGCTTTCATTCATGTCCGCCGATCCATCATCAACCCCTGGGAGAATGTGACAATGTATGTCAATCAAATTTTACACACTTCCTTTGTTAAACAAATAGGTAAAAAGACCTAATCCATGAATAATAGGAATTATTACCCCGATTAATAGTAGCATATAAAACTGCCATTAAACAGGGTGTTATTTTGTCGAAAATTGTTTTATTTCGTTAAGATTGATAGTAATAATAATTGCTGTTATCCGTTTCAACACCATTCAAAACGACTCCAAGCAAGGATGTATTAGCTTTCACTAAAAGCTCCTTTGCTTTTACGGCACTTTGTTTGTTTGTCTTGCCGCTCCCCACTACCATGATCACGCCATCACATTTATTGGCTACAATCTGGGAATCCGGCACTACCAGAACGGGCGGTGTATCAAAAATGATATAATCATACATTTCTTTTAATTCATCGATCGCTGTTTCTATCGCTTTGGAATTTAATAATTCCGAAGGGTTAGGCGGTATTGGTCCACTTGTCAGAATTTCCAGATTAGGCACACTCGTCTTCATGAGTGCTTTTTCTATGCTCATTTTCTTCGTTAGCACACTAGTAAGCCCCTCTATATTACC